>JANWZD010000018.1 GCA_025054935.1 Dehalococcoidia bacterium
AGCACACCCGGTTGCACCTATCTTCGTGAAAGGTGAGGATTGAAACGGCGGCCAAATCCGTCGCTCGTCGGCACACTCCAGTTGCACCTATCTTCGTGATAGGTGAGGATTGAAACCCCCACCCAGCGCCAACAACGCTGCCAGCCACAACGTTGCACCTATCTTCGTGATAGGTGAGGATTGAAACGTCCAGGAACAGCACTCCCGTGCCGTTCCTGAACAGTTGCACCTATCTTCGTGATAGGTGAGGATTGAAACTCCGCCGGGTTCCCCGCCAGGACGATCGATACACGCGTTGCACCTATCTTCGTGATAGGTAAGTGTTGAGGCACGATGAGAGACGACTCAGATCGCGGAGAGAGGGGGGGCACCTGTCTGGGGGAGAGGGATGAGGAGGAACGGCTCAGCGAATTGGCTCGCGAAAGTGAAGCGCAACTCGGCGATAGCGTGCAGGCGTATCCTCGATGCCGAGCGCGGCAAGCACATCATCAGGGCGACCAGCCCGTCCCTGCTCTGCCACAAGGCGCATCCTGATCTCCGCTTCTCCCTCCTGCCAGTTGCTCAGCTCCAGCGATAGGATCAGCGGGCGGAGATCGAAAGAGCGCCTCTTTCCGCCCCGATCCCGTTCGATCGGGATCGCCTCACGCGCGAGCAGCGCTCCGATCTGCTCCTCCAGTTCGGCTCGAGAACGCGTCGTCTCGAAGCAGACGACATAGTCAGCAGCAACGATCAGTCGCGCCAACGGCTTGCCGCTTGCCGGCCACGCTTCAAGCACTTCCACATCCGGCGGCAGCTGCGGCCGAAGCGCCGCGACCACTTCATCCGCTGACACCGCTTCGCGGAAGCCCAGCTCAACTAGCTCCTGCTCGCCCACAACCCCAACCGCAAGCGGCAGCGCAAACGAGATCGCCGGGCTCGGTGAAAAGCCTCCTGAATAAGCAAGCGGCAGCCCGGCGCGTCGACAGGCGCGCACAAACAGCCGCATCAGATCAAGATGCGAGATATATTTCACCGCCTCGCCGCGCCGAAACAGCAAGCGCAGCCGGCTCTTCGGCGGGGCACCGGCTGGCCCCTGGGGGGGTGCGCCTTTGTCCGTCAGCCGCGCCCCCGGCCGGCCGCCAGCGCCGCTTTCCGCACCGCTACCCGCTCCTCAAGCGTCGCGTTGAACAGCGTCGTGCATGGCTCAAACGTCTTATGCAGCCCACACGCCGAGCACACATCATAGTGACAGTCAGGCGTCGTCTCTTCACGGACACTCCGCCGGTAATCCCAGCGCAAAAAGGCCTCGCTCACCCCAGTATCAATGTGACTCCACGGCAAGGTCTCATCGAGCGGCCGGCGCCGATAGGCATACCACGACAGATCAAGCCCGCACTCAGCCGCAGCCTCATCCCAGATCGCCGGCTTGAAATGTTCACCCCAGGCGTCGAACCGTGCCCCTTTCCGATAGGCACGCTCTATAACCTCCCCAAGGCGCCGATCCCCGCGCGAAAGTGCCGCCTCAAGCCGGCTCTCTCCTGCATCATGCCAAGAGAGCTTCACGCCCGGAATGCGCAGCCCATCCTGCACAATCTTAATCCTTCGCGCGATCTCCTCCGGCTCAGCTTGGGCTGCCCATTGAAACGGCGTATGCGGCTTGGGAACAAATGTCGAGATCGTCACCCGCACCTCCGCGCGCGCGCCGCGGTATTGCCTGCCCAGCGCGTGCACCTTGCGGATGAGCGTCACAATCCCCCGCACGTCATCGTCCGTCTCCGTCGGCAGGCCGATCATGAAATACAGCTTGATCCCGTCCCAGCCGCGCTGAAACGCCAGCTCCACCGAGCGCATCAAGTCCTCTTCCGTCAGCGGCTTGTTGATCACATCGCGCAGCCGCTGCGTCCCCGCCTCAGGAGCAAACGTCAGCCCCGCTTTCTTCCCTTTCGCCACCGCATCGGCAAGCTTTACCGAAAAGCTATCCACCCGCAGACTGCTCAGCGAGATCTGGATATGGTCCTCGGCGTAGCGTTCCGCCAGCCGCGTCGCCACCTCATCAATCGTGCTGTGATCGCTCGTCGAAAGCGAGAGGAGCGTCACTTCGTCATAGCCAGTATTGCGCAGCAGCTCCTCAACCGTCGCAAGGATCTCCTCAGTCGAGCGCTCTCGCACCGGACGGGTCACCATCCCCGGCTGACAGAACCGGCAGCCTCGCGTGCAGCCGCGCATCACCTCAACCGCAACGCGATCATGCACCGTCTCCAGATACGGCACGATCGGTTTGGTCGGCAGCGGCGGCAGCTGCCGAACAATCGCTCGCCGCACCTTCGGCGGTGCTGCCGGGTCGGTCGGCACAATCGCCGCCACCGTCCCGTCCGGGTGATATGTCACCGCATAAAACTGCGGCACATAGACACCGCGCAGCCGTGCCGCCCGCCGCAGGAATTCCACCTTCTCTCGCCCGCCCGCAGCGCGCCACTCCTGATAGAGCGCAAGAAGCTCGGGCAGCGCTTCCTCAGCATCGCCGATCAGAAAGAGGTCAACAAAGAGCGACATCGGCTCAGGGTTGACGGTAGAAGGACCGCCCGCAAGCACGATCGGCGCAGCATCATCCCGCTCCGCTGCGCGCAGCGGCAGGCCGGCAAGGTCAAGGATCGTCAGCGCATTCGTGAAGCACTGCTCGTAGGCGAACGAAAAGCAGATCAGGTCGAAGTCCGCAAGCGGCCGGCGCGACTCAAGCGCATAGAGCGGCAAGCCAACCCGCCGCAGCTCTGCCTCCATATCCGGCCAGGGGGCATACACCCGCTCCGCCAGCCATTCCTCGCGGGCATTGATCAGGTGATAAATAATGCCGAGGCCGAGATTGCTCATCCCAACCTCGTATACGTCCGGAAAGGCAAGCGCAACCTTAACAGCAGCGCGGCTCCAGTCCTTAACGATGCTGTTAAACTCGCCGCCGGTATAGCGCGCCGGTTTCTGGACGCGCGGCAGAATGCGATCCAGTTGCTGAAGCATCGTGGGGTCCCATCTGCGGGGCATGGCCGCCCTCCTTCGGATTATATTGGCGGTGAAACGTGGTCGCCAAAAGGGGGCTCTCATGTCGTTACCCCTCCTTGCCACCCAACTCGTCGGAAGCTACACCAAGCCCCGCTGGCTCTACCGTCGCGAGGCGCTCCTCGGCGGCGAGCCGCACAAAATCTGGGTTCCCCCGCCTGACGTCCTGACCGAAGCGAAACAGGATGCGATCCGTCTCGCCATTCTCGACCAAGAGCGCGCCGGCTTGGATGTGATCACCGACGGCGAACAAGGGCGCGAGAGCTTTGCCAGCTATTTCTACCGACTGGACGGCATCGACCATGAAACTCTCGGCCCGCCCCAACGGGACGGGATCGACCTCTCCTTCGTTTCCGTCAGCACAGAATCACAAATCCAGCGGCCGAACGTTCTCGTGCCGCGCATTGTCGGGCCGCTGCGGTGGCGCGAGCCGATGGCACTGGAGGACCTGCGCTTTCTCAAACAGCACACCGCCAAGCCCGTCAAAATGACCGTGATCGGCCCGATCACGGCGGCCGCCCGCCTTTCCGACGCCTACTACGGCGACCTGCGCTCCGCAGCCCTCGGCATGGCCGAGGCGCTCAATCACGAACTGCGCGCGCTCGACGAAGAGGGGGTCGACCTCCTGCAGATCGACGAGCCGGACGTCCATTTCCTCAGCCGCGTCACCAACCCGTTCGTCGCAGAAGTAATCGACCGCGTGCTGGAGGGCGTCCGCGCCCGCACCATCATCCATATCTGCTACGGCTACTCAATCGCGATGAAGAACAAGCGCGTCGACGCGCGGTTTGGCGAGGTGCTGGAAGCGGTCTCACGCTCGCGGGTCGACTACATCAACATCGAGTACGAAGAACCGGGCCATCAACCCGACCTCCTGACTCACGCCGGAGACCGCGGGATCGTCCTCGGCGTACTCAATCTCGGCGACGAGCGTGTCGCCTCTCCCGAGTATCTCGCGCAGCGGATACGCGCCGCCCTTGCCGTCGTCCCGGCCGAACGGCTGATGCTGTCGCCGGACTGCGGCATGTGGTTCCTGCCGCGGTCTGTCGCCTATGCCAAGATCCGCGCGATGGCGCTTGCCGCCGCAATCGTCCGGGCCGAACTGCAGCCGATGCGCTGAGCCGAGCGCGCTGCCTCCGCCCGCGCGCACCGCTCCCCAGCAGGGACGCGCCGCCTCCCGGGCCGGCAGAAGTCACTCTGCGTCACCGGCCTGACGCTCCCGCCACGCGTCGAGCGAGAGCACGCTGCGCTCCCGCACTGCCACCGGCAGCGCAATGAGGGCGTAGATCAGGTCGCGGACAACATCATGCCAGCCGACAGAACGGCCCCCGAGGATGAGGCTGAGCGCCGGTACCGCCTCAGTGATGCCGCCAAAGCAGCCGCAGTCCTCAAGCGACAACCCCCGCAGCAGCGCCTGGGCGATCAGCGCGCTGAACAGCAGCAAAAGGCCGATCGCTGTCCACGCCGCGGCGCGGGTGAAGGTCCCGCTCAGCAGCAGCAGCCCAAGCAGCACCTCGCCCCACGGGAAGAGGAGCGAGACCCAGTAGACCATCCCGACCGGCAGGATCGCGTAGGCGACGAGCGCCGCTGAGAAAGAACCGGGCTCGGCAAGTTTTGCTCCGCCCGCCAGCAGGAACAGGGCGCCTATTGCCAGCCGACAGGCGACAGTCAGCCAGTCAGACAGGCCGATCGCCGCTGCCGCCTCCCGCTCGCGAAAAACATTTGCCATCAAGGAAACCATCACCGTAGAGTTCGACGTACCGAATCGTAGCGCGCATCATCATGGTGTTCATCACCCACTCTGGAGGACCGCTTTGGCGAAGTCGAAAACCCGGTCGGCAGCGCGCTCCCAAGCGCCAGCGGCCGCACTCTCATCCGTCGCTCCCGCACCGAATACGCCGAAGGTAAGCTCTGCCAAGAGCGCTCCTCGCCGCCCCCGCACCGCGCGCCGGCCAGTCGGGCGTCGCCTCGATTGGCGCTGGATCGCGGTCGGCGCCGTCGCCCTGCTCTTTGCCGCGATCATCACCGCGAATATCGTTGGCAACCGCGGAAGCGGCAGCACCACCGTCGGCGAAATTACCGGGCCGAGCATCGGACCGCTCCAGCGCGCGGCGTCCCCCCTTCCCATTGGAACGCCCGCTCCAAACCTGACCTGGACAATCAACGGACAGGCGGGCTCCCTCGAAGCTTTGCGCGGGCAGCCGGTCCTCCTCGAGTTTTTCGCGACGTGGTGTCCCCACTGCCAGTCCGAGACAGCCGTGCTCCGCTCCCTCCAGAATCGGTACGGCGACCGCGTCCACATCCTCGCTGTCAGCGCCAGCCCAAACGGCATGGATCAGCGTTCTCCCTCCTCCATCGCCGACATCGAGCGCTTCCAGAGCCGGTTTAACACCAACTACCCTCACTATTTCGACCGCGATCTCATCGGTGCCCGGCTCTACGGCGTGACGAGCTTCCCGACGCTCTATCTCATCGATCGCAACGGCGTCATCCGCTATGTCGCCGAAGGCGCGGCGCCAGAGTCGATCCTTGCGGCGGAGATCGACAAGGTGCTCACCAGCTAAGGCGTCAGGAGGGCCTTCCGGCGACCGACCCCCGCGCGGCGTCCCAGAACGGCTGCCGCGCTCCTAGGGCTTCGGCGCCGGCAACACCGTGATGGCGTCCTCGAAGGTTGCGGGACGGTTCGGGAGCGGACGGAGGTGGTCCGGAGGCGGCAGCGTGAACGTGCCGGTGATGAGATAGCGCACGATGTGTGGCCAGAGGCGGGGGTTGGCATAGACATTTTTCTGCTGGAAGCAGGAATGGACGCACCAGCACTCCCCTCGCCTGATGCTCGCCCGGATCTGCTCGGCCTTCTCCGATCGCCACAGCTGCGCGAACGATGCGTCGCGGAGATTGCCGATCGGCTCGCGAATCTCGCAGAAATAGAGATTGGCGCTCGCGTCCACGACCGCGCTCATTGTTCCCGCATAGCACGGAATCAGCTGCTTCTGCTGGCGCATTATCTCGATGTACAGCGTAAAGATGTACCGCTTCAATCCGAGCGCAAGCCACGACTGGAAAGGAGCGTTCTTCCCGTAGAACGCGTAGCGATCCCAGGCCCGGAAGATATGAGGCTTGACCGCTTCGAGTTGCGCGACCGATGGCGCGCCCAGCTGATCGTCAGGGCCGCTGCCGCGCATGATTTCGAAGTTGTGGAAGTCGATCTCAGGAAGCTCGGCCTGCACCCACTCGATCAGCGCCGGGACCTGCTCGATATTCCAGTTGCAGAGAACAGTGCCGACCTTCAGGATTGGCGGCCGGTCAGGGTAGGCGCGCTTGAGGGCGACGAGCGCCTCATAGGTCTCCTTGACCTTCTGGAAATTGCCCGGCACGCCCCGAATCCGGTCATGCAGTTCCCCCAGCCCATCGAGCGAGAGCAGGATCGCAACGCGCGTCTCGCGATGCTGTTCAATCATGGCGCGGACGAGGTCGCGGACCCGCTTCGGCATCAGCCCATTTGTCGGCACCGTGAAATCGGTCAGCCCGCGTTCGGCGAAGAGACCAAAGACCTGCGCTAGATCCTTACGGAGGAACGGCTCCCCGCCGGAGATGCCAACCGAGAGGAGCGCGCCGAGCTCGGCGGCGAGCCGCTCAATCTCCTCAAGTGTCAGCCCCTCTTCGCCTTGGTTGAGCGCTCGCCAGTTGAAGCAGTGCCCGCAGCGAGCGTTGCAGGCATCAGTGATGAAGAGGTTCAACTGGACCGGTCGGTCGAGCGTTTCCTTGCGGGAAAGCGCGAACTTCAGTTGCTCGAGCATGCGCCTCCTGCCAGCCGGCGAGCTGCGCCGACACACCACGCCAGCTTCGCCAGCCAGACGATCGGTGCGGCCTTAATGTAGCGGATCGCGCCCGGGTTGCGGAGGTAGATGGCGGCAGTCGTCGCGGTTGCGATCAGCGGCGCTGCCGCCGCGGTCGCCCACCAGTGGCGCAGCACCCACGGCGTGCCGAGCTCAAGCGCATAGCGTGTCCGGTTGCGGGCCGCATGATAGCCCCACTCGTAGCCGTGGGCGATCACGGCAGCCGGGCTGCGGCGCATCGTGTTGTGCCAGACCACGGCCCGGGGCTCGAAAAGGAGGCGGACGCCGGCGCGGCGGGCGCGCATCGTCCAATCGGTATCCTCGCCGATCCGCAGCCGCTCGTCGAAGGGGCCGATTTCCTCAAACAGCGCGCGGCGCGCCGACAGGTTCGCTGCCGGGACCTGGACCACCGGCCCCGCCGGACGCGACGGCAGGTAGCGGTTGAAGCTGGCAAGATTGTCGGCCAGCGCCCACAGGTTCGCACTCTCGACGCAGATCCCGCCCCCGACCACAACCCGCTCGCCGTGCGTTTCGTGGGCGGCAACTAGGGCAGCAATCCAGTGCGGGCTGGGGACGCAATCGGCATCGAGTGAAGCGATAAGTTCGCCAGAGGCCTCGCGGATCCCGCGGTTGCGCGCTGCTGCCGGCCAGAGCGGGCGGTCGGTTTCGATAAAACGAACCCAGGGGAAGCGCTGCAGGCAGTTGGGGGCATCGCGTCCTACCACGATCGTCTCCACGGCGATCTCTGCCGGCAGCTGCTGCCGGCAGAGCGCTGCCAGCCCCTGGTCGAGAACCGGGCAGTTCAGGTTCGCGATGACGACAGAAACCGAGCGAATGGCCGCCATGCTGCGCCGTCCCCCGGTGCAAGGATAGCAGTCCCGGTTGTGGAACGGGGGGGCAGGCTGTCGCGTATCCTTTCAGCATGACACCACTCCCGCCCGGCCGGACCGGCCGACACCGCATCGGCGCCGTCATCCGCTCCACCCTTCGCGGCGATCGCGACGATCCGACCACCCTCTACTCCTACCTCGGCGGCGGCGCGCTGCTCGCCGCAGATACGGATTATCTCAACCTCGGCTATTGGCAAGAGCAGCCGCGCAGCTACCGCGAGGCGGGCGATGCCCTCGCAGCCGAGCTCGCCCGGTTCGCCGGCTTTGCCGAGCGCCGAGAGGGCCGCCGGCGCGCGCCGAAGATGATCGTCGATGTCGGATTTGGCTTCGGGGAACAGGATGTCCTCTGGGCGCGCCGCTTCGGCCTGACGATCCTCGGGCTCAACCTGACGCCCGCCCAGATTGCGCGTGCCTCAGCGCGCCGCTTGGCCGAGCGCCTCGCCGACCGCATTCACTACGCCCGCGCTACCGCAACCGCGCTCCCCGTTGCCGCAGGCTCCGTCGACGGCGTGCTCGCTCTCGAGAGCGCGTTTCACTTTCGGCTGCGTGACGACTTCTTCCGAGAGGCGTTTCGCGTCTTGAAGCCGGGCGGCGTCCTTGCCGCCGCAGATATCGTAGCGCTGCGGCCGCTCGCGGGATGGTCGCCGGACGACCTGGCGCGGCGGCTGATGATTGGGCTCGGCCGACGCTTCTGGCACATTCCCGCCGAGAACCTCTACGGCCCTGAGGAATATCGCGCGCGGCTCGCCGCGGCGGGCTTCCAGCAGGTGGCGATCCGCTCGATTGGCGCGGCAGTCTTCCCTGGGATCCGCGCGCTGATGCGCCAGCCAGCGACGCTCGCGCGCTTCCCGTGGCGGGAACGGCCGCTCGTCTGGCTAGCTGGCGATGCCTTCTGGCTTCCGTATCGCGCAGGATGGATCGACTACGTGCTCGTGCGGGGAGTTAAGCCGAAGCCGGCCCGAGCGGGGAGAAATCGCACGGCTCAAGCACGCGCGCCCGTGCTCCCGTGAGCACGCCGTCCAGCCGGCGCCTAATCTCGGCATAGCGCGGGTTGGCCAGCAAGCGCGCCAGCTTCTCCTTCCGCTCTTGGTCATTGCGAAAGCCGAGCAGCCAGAGCAAACTCTCTTGTCCGTTCGAGCGGCTGTGCCAGACGCCGACGAGGTCCATGCCGAGCTCCCGCAGCAGCGGCACGGTGTGGTCGCGGCCGATTGCCTCGGCGGCAGGCGCCCCGCCCGGCTGCAGGATCTGCTCGTCAACGACGTAGACGCGATACGGGAGCGGCTGGACGCGTCCTCCCTGAAGACGGGCGCCGAGCGGCGAGAAGTCGAGTTCGGTCAGAATGTGGGAGGCATCCATCGTCCCGAGGCCGCGGTGGCGACCGAGCAGCGCCGGCCAGTCTTCTGCCAAGGCGTCGTCGGTTGGGCGCAGGGCACAGCTGGTCAGCCAGAGGAACCGGTCGTGCCCTTCCGTCCAGCAGCCTGCGATGCAGGGACCATGGCGCTCGGCGAGAGGGAGAAGCCGCGTTCGCCAGAGGTCGAGAAACTGGTCGCGCTGCCCCGGCGCGATCCGAAATTCATGCAGTTGCCACGGGATCATCGTTGACCTCCCCGGTCGCCTCCCCGTCGTTAGTACACTGCAGGCGGGGCACTGTCAAGCGTGAAAATGACAAACGCCGTGGAGCCCCACGGCGTCTCGGCGCTGTGCAGGGAGGCTCAGTTTGTTGCGGAAGGAGTGGCGCGGCGTGACCAGCGGCGAATAATCTCGGGATGCGGCTCGTTCTTAAACTCGTGGCACTTCTGACACTCGTGATGCAGGAGTTTCTCCCCGTCGATGACAATAGGGGTGATAACCCAATGGTGTGGCGGACAGGCACTCACCGAGTTGCTCACTCTTCGCTCGCTTTCTGGCCGGGTGGCCCCGGGATTAAGAATTTCCCTGCGAGTAACTGCAGAAGCCGCGGCCCTCGTTGGAATACCTATAGTATACCACATGCAGCACCACACGGCTACTCCTGCCACCATCCATGGCCGTTCCTGCAGCCGCGATGCGGCGGCGCGCTCCGGTCGCCTGCGGTGGCAGAGCGCTGGTGCGGCGGCGGTACCATGAGAAGGGGGCGACGGGAAAGACCCAGGAAGCCGCGCGCCGGCGGAGGGCGCAGAGGTCGAGAGAGGAGCGGCGCGCCTCCCCCATCCTGCCGCTGCCGCAGAAGGCGTTACGCTGGAAGCGCTGCGCCTGATCGAGGAGCAGGGCGCTTCCCTGCTCTCTTGACGGGCTGCCGAGCAGAGCGCAGCGGCGCAATGGGACGGGAAAGAAGCAAGGCGGCTGTTGGTTGATGGAGGAGGGGCGGTGATGCTGCATGGAACTGCGGAACCGGCGGGCATCCGCTTCTGCGAGCTCGAACCGGACGTGGCGGCGCACTGGCGACTGCCGCGTCGCGTTCCCCTCCTCGCGGCCGAGGCCGACGGCGTGACAGAGGCGAGCCCGGAAGCGATTGTGCGCGGCATCCGGGCGCTGCTGCTCGCTCAACCCGACCATCCCGATGCCGCCGCGTATCTTCGGTTCGCTCAAAAGACGGAGCGCGGGCTGTGGGATGCGGTCGCCGAAGCACGCGCGCGCGGCGACTGGCGGGCGCTGATCCGGGCGTGCGAACTGCTGACTGCCATCGACCCCGACGATGCGCGCGCGCTGTGTGACCTCGCCTTCGCCTATCGCCGGAGCGCTCCCGCGCGGGGGCGCCGGGCCGAGGAATTTTTCCGCCTCGCCGAGGCAACCTATCGGCGGGCGATTGCGCTCGCCCCCGAACTCCCCCAAGCCCAGACCGGGCTCGGCGGGCTCCTCGTCGAGCGCGGACGCCCTGAAGAAGCGGTCCCCTTCCTCGAGCACAGCTTGAAGGTCCGCGCCGACCAGCCGAGCGCCCATCTCTACCTCGGCCGAGCGTATGGCGCGCTTGGCGATGACCGCCGGGCGCGCGACCATCTGCAAGCCGCGATTGCCGCCGCGCCGGATGACCCGCGTCCGCATTTCTACCTCTCGGTGGCGCTGGCTCGTCTCGGAGACCGTGCTGGTGCGGCGGCCGCGCTCGAACGAGCGATGGCGCTCAACCCCGACGTCGTCCAAGCGCTGCTGGCAGCGCACCGCGGGGAATGACGCGTCCTCTCTTCGCTATCCTTTCGGCAGGCGTTCGGAGTTTTCGATGATCCCTACCCGAACCGTCCCAGTGGTTGACCGCTATTACGGCGTCGAGGTCGCCGACCCGTACCGGTGGCTGGAGGAGACGGAGAGCGAGGAAGTCAGCGCCTGGGTCGAGGCGCAGAACCGCGAGACGGAGAGGTGGCTCGCCGGCCCTACCCGCGACGCGCTGCGCGACGAACTGAGGCAGACTTGGAACTATCCGCGCTGGTCGGTCCCGTGGCGCGATGGCGGCCGGACCTTCTTTTTTAAGAACGACGGCCTGCAGAACCACGCCGTTCTCTACGTCCAAGACCGCCCCGATGCTGCGCCCCGGGTCCTTCTCGACCCGAACCTGCTGAGCGACGACGGCACGGTCGCCGTGGTCAATGTCGCCACGAGCCGGGACGGCACGCTCCTCGCCTATGGGCTCTCCCGCAGCGGCAGTGACTGGCAGGAGATCCGGGTCCGGCGCGTCGACAGCGGCGAGGACCTGCCTGAGACGATCCAGTGGGTGCGCTTCAGCAGCATCGCTTGGCGTCCCGATGGCGCGGGCTTCTTCTACAGCCGCTATCCCGAGCCGGGAAGCGTCTCTCCCGAGGATGCATCCCACTACAACCGCGTCTACTGGCACGCTGTCGGCACGCCCCAAGCCCAGGATGTCCTCATCTACGAGCGGCCGGACGACAAGGAGCTCGGTTTCGACCCAGCGGTGACCGACGACGGGCGCTATCTCGTACTGCACGTCTGGCGCGGCACAGACCCGAAGAACCGGGTCGCCTACCAGGACCTCGCGGCGGGTGGGCCGGTCGTTCCGCTGCTCGACGAGGAAGACGCGCGCTACACCGTTATCGATTCTGTCGGCCGGACGTTCTATGTCCACACTGACCGCGGCGCGCCTCGCGGCCGGATTGTCGCTATCGACCTCGACCGGCCGGAGCCGGCACACTGGCGCGAGATTGTCGCCGAGGCTGCCGACGTCATTGAAGCAGCGGCCATCATCGCCGACCGCCTCGTCGTCGTCTATCTCCACGATGCTCACCACGTCGTGCGTCTCTTCTCGCTCGAGGGTGCGCCGGCGGGCGAGATCCCCTTGCCGACGATCGGCTCAGTCGGCGGCGTCTCGGGCCGACGGGAGGATCGCGACGCTTTCCTCGCCTTCACCTCGTTCCTCTTTCCGACCACGATCTTCCGGTACGATTTTCCGAGCGGGGAGCTGACCCCTCTCTTCTCTGCCGCGATCCCGTTCGACCCCGACCAGTTTGAGACGCGCCAAATCGTCACCACCTCAAAGGACGGGACGCGCATTCCGGTGTTTGTCACGCATCGCCGCGGGCTGCCGCTTGACGGCTCGGCGCCGCTCCTGCTCTCCGGCTACGGCGGCTTCAACGTCAGCCTGACGCCGGCCTTCTCGGTGTCGGCGCTCACCTGGCTGCGTCACGGCGGGGTGTACGCCGTCGCAACGCTGCGCGGCGGCGGTGAGTATGGCGAGGAGTGGCACCAGGCGGGCGTCCGGATGCGCAAGCAGAACGTCTTCGACGACTTCATCGCCGCGGCCGAAGGGCTGATCGCCCTCGGCTACACCCGGCCGGAGCGGCTGGCGATCCGGGGGGGCTCGAACGGCGGCTTGCTGGTCGCGGCCTGCGTCGTCCAGCGTCCTGACCTCTTCGGCGCAGTCGTCGCTCAGGTGCCGGTCGCCGACATGCTGCGCTACCACCGCGCCGACATCGCCCGGGAGCCGCACGCCGGCCAGTTCTGGACGCCGGAATACGGCACCCCCGAGGAGAGCGAGGAGATGTTTCGCGCCTTGCTCGCCTATTCGCCCTACCACAACGTCCGGCCAGGGACGCGCTATCCCCCTATTTTGATCACTACCGCCGATCACGACGACCGGGTCGTCCCCGCGCATGCGCTGAAGCTCGCCGCCGCCCTTCAAGCCGCAAACGCGGGCGACACGCCCATCTTGCTGCGCGTCGAGACCAAGGCGGGCCACGGCATGGGCAAGCCGATCTGGAAGACGATTGAGGAAGAGGCGGATGTGCTCGCCTTTCTCTTCCGCGCCGTTCGGATGGGGTGAGGGGATGGCGGCGCTCCGGGCAGGCGTTCAGGAAGCGCGAGCTGCGCGCTGCCCCGCGGCGCAGCACGGTGGAGGGGATGTCTGCGCCCTCGGCGCAGTCGCGCGCGGTGAGGGGGGAGGCGTGACGACCTCGGCCGCCTCGTCGCGCGCCGCGGCAGCGAGATCCTGCGCGCGCTCGCCGCGCTCCCGCACAAACAACTTTGAAGATCTGCGCGGCAAGCAGGGGGCGGCGCTGGCAGGAGCGCTCAGTCCTTGCTCGCCGCGCGCCTCTCGGAGGAGGCGATACCGCGATGAAAATCGCTGTGTTCAGCACCAAGCCCTATGACCGGGCGAGTTTCGAGCGGCACAACGCCGCCTTTGGGCATGAACTGCATTTCTTCGAGGCGCGGCTGCGGCCGGATACGGCGGCGCTCGCCGATGGGTTTCCGGGGGTCTGCGTCTTCGTCAACGACCGCGTCGACTGTGAGGTGATCGCCCGCCTCGCGGCGGGGGGCGTCCGCATCATTGCGACGCGCAGCGCCGGCTACAACCAGATCGATCTCGAAGCAGCCGATCGCCACGGCATCGTGGTCGCTCGCGTCCCTGCCTATTCGCCGAATGCCGTCTCCGAGTTCACGGTTGGCCTTATCCTCACCCTCGGCCGCCAGATCCACCGCGCCTACAACCGCGTCCGCGAGCACAACTTCGAGCTGACTGGCCTCGTCGGCTTTGAGCTGCGCGACAAAACAATCGGGATCATCGGCACCGGCCGGATCGGCACAGCGACCCTGCGCAACCTGAGCGGCTTCGGGGCGCGGCTCCTTGCCTACGACGTGGTCCGCAACGCCGAGGCGGCAGCGTTGGCGGAATACGTCGATGATGTGCTCGACCTCGCCCGTCAGAGCGACATCATCTCCTTGCACGTGCCGCTGACGCCCCAGACCTATCACCTCGTCGATGAGCACTTCCTGCGTCATGTCAAACCGGGCGTCTTTCTTGTCAATACCAGCCGGGGCGCTCTCCTCGAGACGCGCGCCGTCATCGAGGCGCTCAAAGCGGGCACAATCGGCTTCTTGGCGATCGATGTGTACGAAGAGGAGGAAGACCTCTTCTACCAGGATCTTTCAAACCACGTCATCGCCGACGACGTCTTTGCCCGCCTGCTCACGTTCCCGAATGTTCTCGTGACCGGCCATCAAGCCTTTCTCACCGATCACGCACTCCGCGCGATCGCCGAGACGACGCTCGAGAACTTTCGCGAGTTCGAGCAGACCGGCCGCTGCACCAACGCGGTGACGGTTGACGTCATGCGAGGAGGCGAGCCGCCGGTGCAGCGTGTCCTCGAAATCGACGAACTCCTCGAAATCCTCGGCGACGACAGTTGACCTCGTGCGAGGAGACGGGTCGCCGGTCGGAGGGCAGTCATCGTCGGAGCAGCAGACCCCCGACCGCGACCGAGCGGGCCGAAGCTGACGGCGGCTTTCTTAGGCTGCTCTCTTGATCCGTCGAGCAGGGCCGGCGGAGGATGGGCTCCCCGCGCGCCGGCGAAGCGGGAGAACCGTCCCTTCGGGCGCGCGCTACTTCGGAACGCGGTAGGTGCAGCTTTCGTCGCCTTCGACGATCGAGCCTTCCCGGACGACAGGCTTGTTGACGACGGCGGTAAAGAGGTCGGCTTCGCACTGGCAGGCGACGGGGAAGCGCGAGGCGACCTCGTAGATCGGGCAGTTATGTTCGCGGATCACGTAGCTGTCCGGCTGCTCCTCCACGCTCGCCATGTAGCCGTCTTCATTGCGGAGACGGACCAACTCCTGAACGCGCTGAGCGGGGTCGTCGAGCGGCGCGACACGCTCCTGCAGGACGCGGGCGTTGCGGGCGCGCAGGAGCTGTTCCAGCTTCTCTTCGCCATCGAGCGCGACGAGGTCGGCAATGAGGTCGAGCGAGAGCTGGCGATAGCCTTGCGGAAATAGGGCATCAGCGGCGGGGGTGAGCTGGTAGAGGAGCGCCGGCCGTCCCCGCGGCTGCTTCACGGTCGAGACGCGGACGAGCCCCTCCGCTTCCAGCGCTTCAAGATGCTTCCGGACAGCCACCGGCGTGATGCCGAGTGCGTCGGCAAGCGCTTGGGCTGTCTGCCGGCCTCGCAGCTTCAAGGTGCGCAGGATCGCCTCTCGGCCTCGCGGACGATCAGTCGGGTGCATCGGTCGCCCTCGCTCCGAGTATATCGAGGCGTCGTTCCTCCGTCAACATTCTCTAACTCTCTGGTTTTTCAAAACCACTGAGTTGCGAAAAGCGCGCAGATGTGCTAGGGTACAGGGCGAAAAGGAACGAGAAAACGCGAGGGAGCGCGCATGACCGAGGAGAGCGGTCTTGTCATCAACGACCTCCACGTGGCCGTTGATGGCAAGGAGATTGTCAAGGGGCTGTCGCTCACGATCCGGAAGGGCGAAATCCACGCGCTGATGGGCCCGAACGGCTCGGGGAAGAGCACGCTGGCGAACACCCTGATGGGCCATCCCGGCTACGAGGTGACGCAGGGCGAGATTGTGCTCGACGGAGCGAACATTGTCGATGAGCCGCCGGACGAGCGGGCGCGGCGCGGGCTGTTTCTCGCTTTCCAGTATCCGACGTCGGTTCCGGGCGTCAGCATGGGCAACTTCCTCCGCTTAGCGATGAAGGCGGTCCAAGGGCGCGATATCCCCCCGATGGAGTTTCGCCGCACCGTCCAAGAGAAGATGAAGCTGCTCAAGATGGATAGCTCGTTCCTTTCGCGCTACCTGAATGAGGGGTTCTCCGGGGGCGAGAAGAAACGAGCGGAGATCTTGCAGATGGCGCTCTTGCGGCCGAAATACGCAATCCTCGACGAGACCGACTCCGGACTCGACATCGACGCGCTCCGCATCGTCTCGGAAGGGGTGAACGCCCTCGCCGGCCCGGACCTAGGCATCTTGGTGATTACGCACTATCAGCGCTTGCTGCAGTACATCCAGCCGCACTTTGTCCATGTGCTGGTTGATGGGCGCATCGTCCGGTCGGGCGGACAGGAGCTTGCCCATGAACTCGAAGCGCGGGGCTACGACTGGGTGATCCAAGAGGCAGCGGCAATGAGCGGGGAGGCACGACCATGACGCAGGATCTGCAGGCGCGCGAAGCAGCGATCCTTGAGGAGATCAAGCGCGAATACAAGTACGGCTTTCATGACGAGGCCGAGTATGTGTTCAAATCGGAGCGCGGCCTGAACGAGCGGGTCGTCGCGCAGATTTCGGAGATGAAAAACGAGCCGGCGTGGATGCGCCGCTTCCGGCTCCGCGCGCTCGAGATCTTCCGCCAGAAGCCGATGCCGACCTGGGGCGGCGATCTCTCTGAGATCGACTTTGACTCCATCCACTACTATGTCCGGCCGAGCGAGCGCGCCGCGCGCTCGTGGGATGAAGTGCCGGAATACATCAAGAACACCTTTGATCGCCTCGGCATCCCGGAGGCGGAGCGGAAGTTCCTTGCCGGCGTCGGCGCGCAGTATGAGTCGGAGGTCGTCTATCACAACCTCCGCGAAGACCTTGAGAAGCAGGGCGTTATCTTCCTCGATACGGACAGCGCGCTGCGCGAGCACGAAGCTCTGTTCCGGGAATACTTCGGGACGGTGGTGCCGCCAGCGGACAACAAGTTTGCGGCGCTCAACTCGGCGGTCTGGAGCGGCGGCTCGTTTATCTATGTGCCGAAGGGCGTGAAGGTCGAGATCCCGCTGCAGGCCTATTTCCGGATCAACACTGAGAACATGGGCCAGTTCGAGCGCACGCTCATCATCGCTGACGAAGACAGCTACGTCCACTATGTCGAGGGCTGCACCGCTCCGGTCTATTCGACCGACTCGCTCCACAGCGCCGTCGTCGAGATCATTGTCAAGCGGGGCGCTCGGGTGCGCTATACGACCATCCAGAACTGGTCGGTCAATGTCTACAACCTCGTCACCAAGCGCGCCGCCGTCTATGCCGATGGCGTGATGGAATGGGTCGACTGCAATCTCGGCTCGAAGCTGACGATGAAGTATCCGGCGGTCTATCTGATGGAGCCGGGCGCCCGCGGCGACATTCTCTCCGTGGCCTACGCCGGGCGCGGCCAGCATCAGGATGCGGGCGGGAAGATTATTCACGTCGCGCCGCGCACCAGCTCGACCGTCATCTCCAAGTCGATCTCCAAAGATGGCGGGCGGACAAGCTATCGCGGCTTGCTCAAGGTCTATCCTGGCGCCGTCGATGTGAAGTCCAACGTCCGCTGCGACGCGCTGCTGCTCGATGACCAGTCGCGCTCCGACACCTACCCGTATATCGAGGTGGAAGAGAACCGCGTGACGCTCGGTCATGAGGCGACGGTCAGCAAGGTCGGCGAGGAGCAGCTGTTCTACCTGATGAGCCGCGGCCTCTCGGAGCAGGAGGCGACGACCCTAATCGTCAACGGCTTTATCGAGCCGATTACCAAGGAACTGCCGCTCGAATACGCCGTTGAGATGAACCGGCTGATCCAGCTTGAAATGGAAGGGTCGGTCGGGTAAGAACTCGCTCGCCAGCTGCCCCGCCCTGGCGAGCGCAGCGCCTGTTTCACGTGAAACTTCTGAGAGGAGAATGGGCATGAGTGGCGCCCGTGGGCCGGCGCCGGGCCTCCCTTTGACAGGAACGGGGCGGCTGGCCGGCGGCTTCAGCCGGGCCGGTGTCGACGAGCTTTCGCAGCGCAAAGGCGAGCCGGAATGGCTGCGCCAGCGGCGGCTGGCGGCGTGGGAGGTCTTTTCGGCAACCCCGTGGCCAACCGGGAAGGAAGAGGCTTGGCGCCGGATCGATATACACAGCGTCACCCTCGACGGCATCGTGCCGGTCGTTGGGCCGGACGACGGCGCTGTCCCGCCGCCGCTTGAGGAGGGCGATGCGTCAGAAGCGGGAATGATCGCGCTCCACAACGGCGCAGCGGTCGCGTCGCGCGCGGCGCTGCCGCCCGGCGTGATCTTCACGTCGCTCGACGCGGCGGTGCGCGACTACCCCGACCTCGTCGAGCCGTTCCTCGGTACGATCGTTCGGCCTGAAGATGGGATCTTCGCCGCCCTCAACACGGCGTTCTGGTCTGGCGGGGTCTTTCTCTATGTTCCCGCCGGTGTTGAGGTGGCGCTGCCGCTGCGCGCGCTCCATTGGGCGGACGGCGCCGGCGTTGGGGTCGGCGGCCGGTCGCTCGTTGTGGTCGACGCGGGCGGTGCGGCGACGTTCATCGACGACTGCCTGTCCGCCCCCGGGGCCGCAGGGCTCGTTACTGACGTGGTCGAACTGCGCGTGGGCGCGGGCGCCCGCCTGCGCTACATTGCGCTCCACGACCGCGGCCGCGGCGTCGCGAGCTTCTCCTGGCTCCGCGGGATCACCGCCCGGGACGCGACCCTACACTGGTTGCTCGTCGTTCTCGGCAGCCGCCTCGCGCGCGTCGACCTCGCCGCGGTGATGGACGAACCGGGCAGTACTCACGAACTGCTCGGTCTCTGCTTCGGCGATGACGCGCAGCAATTCGACCTGCACACCCTGCAGCTTCACGCTGCGCCGCACGCCACGAGCGACTTGCTCTTCAAGAGCGTTCTCAAAGAGAGCGCGCGCTCGGCGTTCGCCGGGCTGATCCAGGTCGCCAAAGGCGCCCAGCGGACCGACGCCTATCTTGCCAACCGAAATCTGCTCCTTTCTGACAAGGCGCGGGCGGATTCGATCCCGACGCTGGAGATCGAGGCGAATGATGTCCGCTGCACCCATGGAGCGACGGTGGGGCCGATCGACGAAGAGCAGGTCTTCTACCTGATGACACGCGGCATCCCGCGGATCGAGGCCGAGCGGATGATTGTGGAAGGGTTTCTGGAGCCTCTTCTCTCCCGGGTGCCAATCGAGCGCGTTCGCGCGCGCCTCGATCAGTCCATTGCGCGGAAGATGGAGGGACGATGAGCGAGTTCCGTCCGGTCGCCAAACTGAGCCAGCTCCCGGATAATTCCGTCATCCGGGTCGAGCTTGATGGGGAGGCGATCGCTGTGGCGCGCTCGAACGGCGAGGTGTTTGCCTGCCAAGATGCATGCACGCACGAAGAAGCGTCGCTCTCCGACGGCGATGTCTTCGACGGGGTGATCGAGTGTCCGCTCCACGGCGCGCGCTTTGACCTGCGCACCGGCGCAGTCAAGTCGCTGCCAGCAGTCACCCCGATCGCGGTCTTCGAGGTCAAAATCGAGGGAGATGATATCCTTGTGAAGCGGTAGCAGGATCGAGGGCGACGATGCTCAACGAACAGCAGATCCGCGCCGACTTTCCTATCCTGGCGCGAACGGTGCACGGCAAGCCGCTTGTCTATCTCGACAGCGCGGCGACGGCGCAGAAGCCGCGCCAAGTCATTGACGCGCTCGTCGAGTATTACTCGCGGCACAACGCCAACGTCCATCGCGGTCTCCATGCGCTCGGCGATGAAGCGACGGAGCTGTTCGAGCAGGCACGCGCCACCGTCGCCCGCTTCCTCAACGCGCGCGACCCACGGGAGATTATCTTCGTTCGGAATACAACCGAAGCGATCAATCTGGTCGCCCGCGCCTACGGCGGACGCGTGCTCGGGCCAGGCGACGAAGTCTGGACGAGCGCCATCGAGCACCATAGCAATTTGGTCCCGTGGCAGCGCATTGCCGCCGAGCGCGGCGCGACGACACGCTATTTCCCAATGGACGAGGAGCAGTCGCTGCCGCTCGCGTCGCTCGACCTCCTCACCCGGCGCGCCAAGATCGTTGCTCTCGTCCATGTTTCAAACGCGTTCGGCACGATCCATCCGGTTGAGCAGGTGGTCGCTGCGGCACATGCCGCCGGTGCGGTCGTCCTAGTCGACGCCGCGCAGAGCGTCCCGCATATGCCAGTTGATGTCCAGGCCCTTGGCTGCGACTTTCTCGCGTTCTCCGGGCATAAGATGTGCGGCCCGATGGGGATCGGCGTGCTCTGGGGACGGCTCGAGCTGCTCGAAGCGATGGACCCCTTTCTCAGCGGCGGCAGCATGATCCAGGAAGTCTTCTATGACCACGCGCTGTGGGCCGAGCCGCCGCGCAAATTCGAAGCTGGCACGCCCAATGTCGCCGATGCCGTCGGGCTTGCTGCCGCGATCCGCTATCTCGACGGGATCGGGATGGCGAACATCCGCGCTCACGAGCGCGAGCTGGTCGCCTACGGGATGGCGGCGCTGCGTGCTCTGCCCGGCGTGCGCGTCTACGGTCCCGCCGACCCTGACCGGCATGGCGGCGTCCTCTCGTTCACGGTGGACGGGATCCATCCGCACGACCTCGGCACGATCCTCGACCAAGAGGGGATCGCAATCCGGGCCGGCCAGCACTGCTGTCATCCAGCCATGCGCGCCCTCGGTATCAGCGGGACAGCGCGGGCGAGCGTCTACCTCTACACGCTGCGCGACGAACTCGACGCGCTGGTTGCCGGGATCGCGCGCGCGCGCGAGGTGTTTGCTCTTGCTTAATGAACTTTATCGGGAAATCATCCTCGACCACTATCGCAGCCCGCGCAATCGCGGAGAGCTGCCCGACGCCGATACCAAGGTGCGCGGCAGCAACCCAATCTGCGGCGACGAAGTGACGCTCTACCTGAAGATCGGCGACGGCGCAATCGCGGCTGCCCGCTCGACCGGCAATGGGTGCTCAATCAGCCAAGCGTCGACCTCGATCATGACCCAGGCGATCGTTGGCCGTTCGCTTGAGGAGGCGCTCGCTCTTGTCGAGCAGGTCGAGGGGATGATGCGGGGAGGCGGCGTGCCCGAAGGCCCGAACCTCGAGGACCTCGCCGCCCTCGAGGGCGTCCGCAAGTTCCCGGCGCGGGTCAAGTGCGCGCTGCTGCCGTGGGAGACCCTCAAGCAGTCGATCCACGAATACCGCGCACGCTGAGGGCACTGAAGGCCGCCGCGACTGCAGCGCGAACGGTCCGCTGACGAGGAGGATCCAGCGAGGCCGACCTCGCGATCGCGCCGGCGCACGCGACCATTTTAGGGATCGGCTATACTCAAGCGACGTTCGAGCTGATCCCGGCGCTGTTGAAATGCGCTCCGCTCTGAGACCTGAGGACTGAACCCACGATGCCGAAGCGAACGTACCAACCGAAGCGGATCCCCCGCAAGCGCGAACATGGCTTCCTCGCCCGCATGCGGACACGCGGCGGACGCCTTGTCCTGAAGCGTCGGCGGCTGCGTGGCCGCCGAAGGCTGACCGTCGTCTGACGCGCGGCGGTGCGCCGTGAGCACCGGCTTCGCCGAAAGGCAGAGATCGACCGTGTGTATCGAGAAGGTCGACTGGTCTCCGGGCCGCTGGTGACGCTTCGCGTTCGGCCGAATGGGTTGGACACGTTCCGTTTTGCGGTGGTGGCAGGAAAGCGGGTAGGAAGCGCAGTCGTGCGGAACCGGGTGCGACGGCGCCTCCGGGAGATTGGCCGGCAGCTGCCGATCCGACCGGGGCTTGATCTGGTCTTTGGGGCGCGGCCGGAGGCAGCGACAGCGACGTTCAGCGAACTGACGGCGGCGGTGATCGACCTGCTCCGTCGGGCCAAGGCGCTCGGCGGAACGCCGGCCGACCGCCCGATGGCGACTTTTCCTCGATGAAAGCACTGATGATTGGCGCGATCCGGCTCTATCAGAACACGTTCTCGCGGGCGCTGCCGCCCTCGTGCCGCTTTGTGCCCTCCTGTTCCCAGTACGGGATCGAAGCGATCGAAAAGTACGGCGTCGTTCGCGGCATACTCAAAACAGCGTGGCGCATCGCCCGCTGCAATCCGTTTTCGGCGGGCGGCTATGACCCCGCTTAATCATGCCGCTGCCGTGCTGTCACTCTCGGTGGGACGCTTCCGCACTGCCAGAAGGCTGAGGAAGAGAGGAGGCCCCCTGCTTACTCTTGCGGCCGCCGCGCTCCTCACCTCCGCCTGCTTCGGCGCGGTGCCCACGGGGTGGTCGGCAGCGCAGCCGGACCGAACGATGGTTTATGTCTCGCTCGCGAGCGGCCGCGTCGTCGCGGCAGTCGCGGCGACAGGCGAACGGCGGTGGGAGTATCCTCCGGAGAACACGCTCGGCATGCCCTACTATCCGCCCGCCGTGGGGAACGACATCGTCGTCGTGCCCAACACCCACAACAACAGCGCGAAGGCGGTGGCGCTGCGCGCCAGCGATGGCCAGCGGCTATGGGAGCAGGATCTCCGCAATGCCGAGAACCTGCCGATGCCGCCGAAAAGCGCGCCTCTCGTCACGCGGGAGAGTGTCTATTTCGGCCTAGCGGACGGGACGGTCGTTGCGCTCGACCTGACCAACGGAACGCGGCGCACGGCCTTTTCCTTCAAGGCGCGCGATGCGGTCTGGGGCCAGCCGGTGCTCCGCGATGGCGTACTCTACGTCACCTCGATGGATCACACGGTGTATGCGCTCGACCCGGAGACCGGCCAAGTGCGCCGCACCTTTCGGGCCAATGGCGCCATCCCGGGCTCGGTGTCGTTCGGACGCTATCTCTACGTTAGTTCGCTGGACGAGACCGTGTATGCGCTCGACCCGGTGACCCTCGACCTGCGCTGGACGGCGCGCACTGGGGGGTGGGTGTGGAGCGAGCCGCTTGTTGAGGGGGAGACGCTTTATGTCGGCAGCTTCGACCGGAAGCTGTACGCCATCGACGCCCTGAGCGGCGAGATCCGCTGGACGAGCACCGTCGGCGGGCGGATCCGCCCGAAGCCGGTGCGGGCCGGCGAGTGGATTGTCGTCGGGGCGGACGATGGTAAGATTTATGCCATAACACGAAGCGGTCAACAGGAGTGGACGTTCAACGCCGGCGGTCCGGTCGTCAGTCCGCTGGCTGCCGACGGCGACCTCGTCTACGCGAGTGACAACAACAGTCATCGCCTGTTCGCGCTCGATGTGCGGACGCGAACCGTGCGATGGGAACTTCCGTCAAACCGGTAAGGAGAGCAGTCGTGGCGATCGGCGATCTTTGGACCATTCTTCTCCTGCAGCCGATGCTGAACGGGCTGCTCCTCCTCTACGGCCTGCTGTGGAACAGCTTCGGCCTGGCCATTGTCGCCTTTACGATCATCGTCCGCACGCTCATGCTGCCGCTCACCCTTAAGCAGCTTCGTGCTGCCAAGGCGATGTCGGCGCTCCAGCCAAAAATCCAAGAGCTCCAGAAAAAGTACGGGAAGAATCGTGAAGAGCTGTCAAAGGCGACGATGGCGCTCTACCGGGAGCATGGCGTCAACCCGATCGGCTGCGCCGTCCCAACATTGCTCCAGCTTCCTATCTGGATCGGGCTGTATCAATCGATCCATCTCGCGATGGCAGACCGGCCAGACGCCTTGTACGAGCTGGGCAAATACGTCTATTCCGGTTTCAGCAATATCGCCAGCCTGATCCCGATCAACAATCACTTCTTGTGGATGAACCTCGCCTATCCGGATCAGATCTATCTTCTCGCCATCCTCGTTGCGGGCAGCACCTGGGTGCAGCAGAAGATGATGACGATGCCCACCACTGATCCGCAGCAGCAGCAGATCAATCAGATGATGGGCATCATGATGCCGCTGATGATGGGATTTTTCACCATTAGCTTTCCGAGCGGGCTGGCACTCTATTGGTTCGTCTCGAATATCTACAGCATTGTCGTGCAGTACTTTATCACCGGCTGGGGCTCGCTCCGTCTTCCCTTCGTCGAGCTCGCTCCCGCGCCGGCGGCAGCCACCCTCACCGCGAAGCCCGTGAAGGCCACGCGGAGCGACGAGGCGGGGACAGCAGAAGGCGCGGCGTCGACGCGCCTGACGCCTCCTCCAGTCAACAGTGCCCCAAGCGGCCGGCCCACGCGGAAGACCCACGTGCGCAATCGGAGCGCAAAGCGACCGACGCCACGACGCTAGGAGACAACGCGGCCGCGAGCGCTGCGGCCGCATTCTCCGAGGGAAAACAAGACGATGGAAACCCAGGAGTTCACCGGGAAGACAGTCCGCGACGCCCTTGATGCAGCAGCTGCCGCCTTTGGCGTTCCACGCGACGATCTCGAGTACGAAGTCATCTCGGAAGGACGAGCGGGCATCCTCGGCTTCGGCGCCGAAGACGCCCGGATTCGGGTCGTGGTGCCGAGCGAGGAAGAATACGAAGAGGTCTCAGACGAAGAGGTAATCGAGACGCTGCGCGAGATCGTGTCGCGTCTCCTCGCCTTGATGCAGATTGAGGCCACAATCGCCATCGTCCCGACGCCGCCGAGCGTGTACGACTCCTCGGAGTTCACCGTCAACATCTCGGGCGGCGACCTCGGCGTGCTGATCGGCCGGCGGGGCGAGACGCTCGCAGCCCTGCAGTTCATTGTCAATCTCATGCTGGCGAAACGGCTCGGCGTTCCGGTGCGCGTGGCGGTCGATGTCGAGCAGTATCGCGAGCGGCGGATGCGGTCGATCCAAACGCTCGCCCTCCGGGCCGCCGAGCGGGTCGCTGAGACCAACCGCCCGATCACGCTCGAGGCGATGCCGCCCAACGAGCGGCGCATTGTCCATCTTGCGCTGCGGGAGCACCCAACGGTAACCAGCCAGAGCATCGGCGAAGGAGACAGCCGCAAGGTAATGGTGCTCCCCCGCCGCTAGCGGGGTGCGGAGCCGCGCCCTGCGCTGTCAAGGCGCGGCTCCGGTAGGCCGCTGCCGGCTCGGGTGGAGAGCGGGGGCTCCTCCGTCGGGCGGAAGCGCCTCCCGACGTCGCCCCCTCTCTCTTCTCTTCGCGATGCCGCGTGCTAGGGAGTGGAGAAGCCGTGTCATGACGCCGAACCCTCGTCGCCGGCCGAGAGGAGCGGCTCCTGCCGCGCCGACGGCGAGCCTGAAGGACGACCGGCGCCGGGTTGCGGCCTTGATCGGCGGCGTGATTGTGCTCGGCATCGTGCTCTGGGCGCTGACCTATCGGGCGCAAGAAGTGCCGCTTGCCGGGATCGATGCCGAAGACTATGCCCAAATCGGCCGCCAAATCGCGCAAGGGCAGGGGTTCACCACCCTCTTTCTGCCGCTTAACGGGCTTGCCTGGCTGCTGGAAACCGGCCGGTCGGTGATCCCGCCGTGGCCGAACATCAGCCGCTTTCCGCTCCCGCCCCTGTTCATGGCGGGGGTGTTCAAGGTGGTTGGACCAAGTGACCTTGCTGCCTCGAGCTTCTCGCTGTTCGGCTATCTTCTCGGCATCCCCTTTGCCGTGCTGCTCGGGCGACAGCTCGGTGGAGTGACGCTCGCGGCGCTCGCTGGTTTCCTCTACGCCGTTCATCCCGACGCGCTGCAGCTCAGCATCTCCGCCCTCACCGAGCCGCTCAGTGCCAGTCTCCTCCTCGCTGCGGCTTGGCTGGTGCTCCGCCGCGATGCGCGCTCGCATGCGCTCGCCGGCGCGGTTTTCGGCATCGCCTATTGGAACCGAACGACCCTGCTGCTGCTTGCGCTGCCGGCGCTCATTGTTGTGTGGCGACGAGCAGCTGCGCCGGCCCGCAGCGCCGCGCTCTTCTGCGGACTGGCCGCCGCCTTCGCTGCGCCGTGGATGGCGTTCATGTGGGGGATGACCGGCGACCCCCTCTTCAACCTGCAGAACGCGACTGTCATTCCGTTCGGGACGGAGGGCGGCCCGACTGACTTCCCGTGGTATACCTTCGCGTATGCGCCGAGTGTCGCCCTCGGCCCGCTGCTGGCGAAATGGGCCGGGCAAGTGGCGACGGTCTGGGAGTTATGGCCCGACTCGCTCGGCCCGGTCTATCTGCTCGCGCTGGCGGTGGTCGGCTGGGCCGTCTGCCCCCCGGCCGCCCATGCGCTCCGCTGGCTGGCGCTCGCTTGGCTTGTCCTCCAGGTCGTGGTCTACAGCTTCGCAGGCAACATCACCCGCTTCTACACCATCTTTCTGCCGTTTGTCGAACTGTTTGCGTGCCTCGGTGTGATCTGGATTGCCGGCAAGACCGTCGGCGCCCGCTGGGGAGGAGCGCTCGGTGGCGCGCTCATCCTGCTAGTTGCGCTGCCGAGCATTGGCGCCGTGACGGGACTTCGGCCGTTTGAGGGCAGTCCCAGCCGCAGCGACGCGCTCTCCGCAATTGTCGACGTATCGCTTGACGCTGGCCCCGCGATCGCCGCGGCGACCCGCCCGACGGATCTTGTCCTCTCTAACGTGCCTTGGAGCGTAGCCTGGCGGGCACAACGCCCTGCGGCACCGCTGCCGGCAGACCCGAGCGGGCTCGAAGAGTTCGAGCGGCGCACGGGGCTGCGCGTCGCGGCGCTCTATCTCACGCCGCAGGTCTACATCGTCGGAATGCCGGCGAGCTGGCGCGAGTGGACGCTGCTGCGCGATCGCCTCGAGCCGCCGCCCGGCTTCCGCGTCGAGCGGCGGCTCCTCCACGGCGGCGTGCTCTACCTTCGTAACCCTTCGGGGGAGGGATAGCCTGAAAGTCCTAGTCGGAATGGCGCAGTTCGCCGAGACTGCTTGCTCGTTTACACGCCTGCTTGCCACCCATATACTGCCCGTCACCACTGGCGGGGGCGAGGCATGGCGGATCCCAATTTGCACCAGCTTCGAATCTTCGAGACGGTTGCCAGACTGGGAAACTTCTCGCGCGCGGCTCGCGAGCTGTCGATCACTCAGCCGGCGGTGTCGGTGCAAGTGCAGGAGCTCGAGCGCGCCTTTGGTACCCCCTTGCTCCAGCGGCTTGGACGCAAAATCGTCCCAACCGAAGCGGGCGACCTCGTGCTCCGCTACGCCCGCGAAATTTTCGCGCTTGTTGAGGCGCTCAATGTCGGCATTGCAGAACTGCGCGGCTTGCAGCGCGGGACCGTTCGGCTCGGCGCGTCGCCTTCGTTCGTCGACTATTTCCTCCCGCCTCTCGTGGCGCGGTTTCGAGAAGAATTTCCCGGCATCTCGGTGCGGCTGACGATCGCGGACCCCGACGAGGTGGTGAAGCACGTTCTGAACGGCGAGGTGAGCCTCGGTCTCGCTGCCGAGCCGCGTCCGGACCCCCAAATCGTCGCCTATCCGATCGGTCAGGATGAATTTGTCGTCATCGCGCCCCCGGGGCATCGCTATGAGCGGCGGCGTGCCATCCCCGTTCAGGCGCTGCGGAGCGAACCGTGGATCTTTCGCGAAGCCGGCTCCGAGGCGCGCCTCATTATCGAGCGTGTTGCCAGTCAGCGCGGTCTTGTGCCGACACCGACCTTCGAGCTCTCGAGCACCGAAGCGATCAAGCGCGCAGTGATCGCCGGTCTCGGCATCGCGATTGTGCCCGCCGTCAGCATTGCGTATGAGCTGGCGGCCGGCGCACTCTGCGTCCTTGATGTTCCCGAACTGACGATCAAGCGCCAGCTTGCCATTCTTCACCATCGCATGCACCGCCTGAACAAAGCGGAAGCGACCCTCCTCCAGCTCGCTCGACAGTCGGGGCTGAGCGCTGAGCGCACTGAAAGCGATACGTCTCGTCGGAGGGTTGGAGCGGAAGAGCCCCGCTAACAGCAGCGCTGCGGTGATCACGCTCCTCCCCCTTCTGCCTCCGAGCGGGGAGGGGGACCTTCGACGCGATGGCGGGCCGGTGAGAGCGCAGGAAGGCGTTCGCCGAGCCCTTCGGTCAATTGCGGAGGCACGCGCAGCTCTTCAACTGCCCGGCGCTCTTCCTCTCCTGCCGTCCCGAGCGGCGGTATGCGCTCGCAGAAGCGGCACATTGCGGCAAGAGGCTAAGAAGACGACGAAGAGCGCGCGACGGCTTGAGCAGCTGCGGCGAGGCGCCTCTTCCTCAGCGCTGCCGACCATCGCTCTTGTGTCGCCGCCTGCTGACGCGTGCTGTTCTCCTCGTCTTGCGCCGGCTGGAAAGGCGCTCCGTGAGCGCAGCGCGAAGGTTCTCCCACGCTGCGCCGCCTCGGGTGCGCCATCTTTCAGCGGTGGGCGATGGGAACGAAGGTGCGGCGCCCTGTCGGCTCGGGAGCGGGGATCGGCGCGGGGGTCGGAGTCGGCGGCGACACGCTGCCCCAAAATCCCGCGAGCATGCTGGATGGCCCGCCGCTCGAGAGTCCCGCTACGCTCTGGCCGACCGTTCCAGGCACGGGAAAGGAGCCGCCGCTGCTCAAGCCGCCCCCGGAGCGACGACCTCATCGCCCCGGCTGATCGCCCCCGGCGTCAGTACCCCGCGCGGCGCGGCACCCGTTCCGCCGAACAGGACGTGCGCCGCCGTGAGGGCGGCAAGCCCAAGAGCGAAGATGCGCCCGGCAGTGGCCACCATAACTGGTCTCCTAATAGATGAGGACGGTGATTTGACCGTTCTCACGCGTGCCGTCGTGCCTGAACCGCTTGCAGGCTCCGGCGGGAGGTGCTGTTCCTGCGGTGCACTGGCGCTCCGCTCCAGCCGCGGCCTTACGCCAGCTGCCTCGCTTGACGCTTGCTTGTTCCCTTGGTAGGATGGGGGTGACCTAGCGGCGCGGTCGCGCTGCAGCAGTTGGTCGAGTGATGATCTCGCGCGTGCCTTTCGTCGGCTCAACCGTAGCGGTCAGCGTTCCTCGCGAGGACGCCGAGCGGGTTCGCCGATGACCTCATCGTCCTCCCCGTGGCATGTCTGGCTCGGCGCGTCGCTACGGCGGTTTCTCTTGCTGGCGAGCACGCTCGTCAGCATCATCCTCGCAAGCTGCTGGCTGGTGACGGCGCTCACGCTTTCCCCGCGGCCGGCACCCGCCGCGCCGATCCAGCGCTCGCCGAGCGGCACCGATGAGCCCCCAGCCGAACCGGTCCGCTTTCAGGTCGCCAACACCGGCGGGATTGGCGTCTACATCCGACGGACGCCCGTGCTGAGCGATCACATCCGCGCTTGGCCCGAGGGCGCAGTGATGGAGCAGGTCGGCCCCGACGCCTTTGGTGAAGGCATCCGCTTCATCAACGTGCGCGACCCGGATGGCAATGTCGGATGGGTGCCCGCTGCCTACCTCGTTCCGCTCCCTCCGGAGACCGCACACCGGCCCTAAGCCCTCTTCCGGGGGGCGGAGTGGTGCTCTTCTCTGTTGCTCACCCTCCCTAGGAGCCGTATGCTGCGCGAGCGTGCCCGAGGATCGCCGCGACGAGAGGAGAAGAACGATGACGATCGAGCGGGGTTATGTCGGCCGGCCGGGGTGCCAGACGCACTATCGCGCCGCCGGTGCGGGAGCGCCTGTCCTCATTCTCCACATGACGCCAAGTTCGTCCCTCAGTTGGGAGCCGATGCTGCGCGCCCTCGCCCGCCGCGGCTATCGCGCGGTTGCCCTCGACACGCCGGGATATGGCCTGAGCGACCCATCTTCTGCTGCGCCGACGATCGGGGAGTGGGCGGAGCGGCTGGCTGAGGCGGCAGCCCAGCTGGGGATGCGAGAGTACTTTCTCTTCGGCCACCATACTGGGGCGACCATCGCCGCGACTATCGCCGCTGAGTGGCCGGACCGCGTGCGCAAGCTGGCGCTCTGGGGATACACCGCCTGGCCGCCCGAGGTGATGGCGCGCAACCGCGCCGCGCCCCTCAGCAGCTTTTCCGAGAGCGGACAGGAGCTGCTCGACCGCTGGAACGCCTGGAAGCGTATGGTCGGCGACCGGTTCACCCCTGAGATGGGCATCCGCTATGTCCTAGAGGTGCTCCAAGCCGGTCCCCATTGGAACATCGGTCATCGCGCTGTCGCAATGGTCGATCACGAAGCGCTTGCGCGCCGGGTTGCAGCGCGGACACTGGTGCTCTGCGGTGAGCGCGATGTGCTCTGGCCGTATTGCGGCGACTGCGTCTCTTGGTTCCCAAACGCGGAGGGACGCGTCATCGCGGGCGGCGGAGTCGATGTCTTCGACCAGTTCCCCGAGGAGCTTGCCGCTGCGCTCGACCAGTTTTTCCGTCCCGTCGCGTAGCCGTTCCTCACCGTCCGGCAGCTGCTTCTCACTGCCGACGCCGGCCTGGTCCGGGCAGCGAGAAGGACGGACTGGCCGTCAGGCGGGGCGATGGGGAGCAGAGGGACGCGTCGCGCCTGCCGGCAGCGGCTGAGGCAGCGGCGATGGTGTGCCGGGCGCTTTCCGGACACGCAGCCACCACCAGAGACGCGCCAGCCCGACGAGCACCTTCAGGAGATTGGGAAGGTTGAAGAACTGAGAGACGCCGTAGGCGCGGTGGTAGTGGTTCACCGGCACTTCGACGGTACGAAATCCCGCGTATTGGATCTTCGCCATCATCTCGAGGGCGATCACGCCGCTGTTCTGGGTCAGTTTCACCCGATCGAAAATCGAGCGCCGCATCAGCCGAAAATCGCAGTCGACGTCGTGGATCTTCAGCTGGAAGACGAAGGCCATGGTGTGATGATAGGCCCAGCTGATGAAGCGACGATGGAGCGGGTCGCGCCGCGTCAGTTTGTTGCCCATGACGACATCGACACGCCGACCGGCTGCCTCTTCGCGCTCGAACGCTTCAACGAGAGCGCGCAGCTCGCGCACGTCATACTGCCCGTCGCCATCGGTGTAGAAGATCAATTCGTAGCGGCAGGCGGCAAAGCCGGCGCGGAGCGCACCGCCGTAGCCCAGCGGCTCCCCGAAGCGGATGATGCGCACGCGGCCGCGATCGCGGGGGTCCACCCCATTTTCGCCGTAGAGCCGCTCCAGCTCGTCCAAGACATCCCAGGCATAGTCAACGCTGCCGTTTTCAATGACGATCACCTCATACTCGTCTGCCAGTTCACGGAGCACGACGAGCGCTTCAATCACCATCGAGGCGATCGTCCCGGCGTCATTGAAGCAGGGAAAGAAGGCGGAGATCCGGCGCGGCTGTCGGTTCGTCACATCATCCTCCGAGGCCGGCGGAATGATATCGGGTCGCGCGCTTGGCGCGTAGGGGCGCTCACGCCTCGATTCCGAGCCGGCGGGCAAGTCCAGTCAGATCTTCGTCAGAGTAGAAGTGAATGATGAGCCGCCCGCCTTTCTTCCCCCGAGCAAGCTCGACCTTCGTGCCGAGCGCGTCGCGCAGCCGCTCGGCGAGCGTGCTCCAGGCGAGGTCGGGCTCGGCAGGCGGGGCAGGGGGCGCAGGAGGTCGGCGCGCTTCCTGCTCTGCGCGTCGGACTGTCCATCCTTCTGCGACGGCGCGGCGCGCCAGCGCAACGAGCCGCTGCTCGTCGTCGACCATGAGCAAGGCGCGCGCATGCCCCTCGCTCAGCGCGCCGCTGGCAACCAGCTCGCGCGCCTCGGCGGGCAGCCGCAGCAGCCGGAGCGTATTTGCAACGGCGGAGCGCGAGCGGCCGACGCGAGCCGCGACTTGCTCTTGGGTCAAGCCGAACTCCTCGACCAGCTGACGAAACGCGGCAGCTTCTTCAAGCGGGCTGAGGTCGGCGCGCTGGATGTTCTCAACTAGCGCCCACTCAAGCACCTGCTGCTCGCTTGCTTCTTTGATAACGACCGGCACGCGCTCGAGCCCCGCCAGCTTCGCGGCGTGCCAGCGCCGCTCGCCGGCGATGATCTGATAGGTGGCAGGGCGGCCGGGCTCGCGAGCGACTTCGGTGACAATGAGTGGCTGGAGCACCCCATGCTGGCGAATGCTTTCGGCGAGGTCAGCGAGCGCCTCGGGGTCGAGATGAGCGCGCGGCTGGCGCGGGTTGGGCACGATCAGATCGATATCGACGTCGCGGAGCTGGCTCTCCCCGGGCGGCAGGAGAGCGGCCAACCCGCGCCCAAGCCCCCCTTTCGGCTTCACCGCACTCCCCCTGCTGTCCCTTCAAGCCGGGCAACCAGTTCTTCGGCGAGCGCATTGTACGCAGCGGCGCCTCGGCTCGCCGGATCGTATTCGAGGATGGTCTGGCCGAAGCTCGGCGCTTCGCCCAGCCGGATGGTGCGGGGGATGGCGACATGGAAGGTGTTTGGGAAGTGGCTCCGCACTTCGTCCGCCACTTGCTGCGAGAGGTTTGTCCGGCTGTCGTACATTGTCAGCACTAGCCCCGCAACCTGCAGCGCGGGGTTGGCGCGCCGACGGACAAGCTCGATCGTCCGCATCAGCTGGGCGAGCCCTTCGAGGGCAAGGTATTCACACTGGACAGGAATGAGCACGGCGTCAGCGGCGACAAGCGCGTTTGCGGTCAGCACGCCGAGCGACGGGGGGCAGTCGAGGAGTGTGTAGTCCCAGCGCAGCGCGGTCGGCCGGATCAGCTCGCGAAAGCGGGTCTCGAAGGCGCCGGCTTCCACGAGTTCCACCTCAGCGCCGGCAAGGGTGGGCGAAGAGGGCGCAAGGTCGAGCCCCTCGATTGCGGTGCGCAGGATGATCTCCTCAAACGCAAACTCGCCGGTCAGCACTTCATACAGCGAGCGCCCTTCGACCCGCCGCCGGTCGACCCCAAGCGAGGTGGTCGCATTGGCCTGCGGGTCACAGTCGACAACAAGCACCGACCGGCCGAGGCGCGTGAGATAGGCGCCGAGGTTGACCGAGGTCGTCGTCTTGCCGACGCCCCCCTTCTGATTGGCGACTGCAAGGATCATGCCGCCTCCGCTACTCGTGCCGCGATCGCGGCGCGGCGTGGTAAGCCCTCCCCCGCCACCCAGATCGCTGCCGCTGCGTTGCCGAACTGCGCCGCCTCGCGGGGATCGCCGGTCTCCGCGAGCCGGATGGCGAACGCTGCCGCGAAGACATCGCCCGCGCCAGTCGGATGCCGCTCGGCGATGGGAAGAGCGGGCAGCGAGATCGAGACGCCATCGTGAAAGAGGGTGACGCCGCCCCGCCCGCGCGTTACCGCAACGACCCGGCAGCGGCGGGCCACCTCGCGCGCAGCCGCCTCGTCGCCGCCGAGGTCTTCGATCGACAGGGTCGCTGCCGCCGCTTGCTCGAGCGCCACGCTCGCAGGAAGCGGACGGGGAGAGACGTGCCCCTGTTCGTCCCAGGCGCGGAGCCACCCTTGAAGACAGGCGACGACCAAACTGTCGGGGAAGGCGTTTACAAGGGAAGGGGGAAGCTCATCGCACAGTGGCGTCAGCACCACGATCGGCGCCGCGCGCCACGCGAGCGGTACGTCGTCAAGCGTGAGGGGAGCGGCGCGGGCAAGCAGGGTCTGCCGACGGCCCTCCGGCGTGTAGACATTCGCAAAGACGGTGGTCCGGCTCGGCTTGACGGTCATTCGCCCAGGGACTTGGCCGAGGAGGTCGCGCACGTCGCCGCTGGTCACGATGGCCGGTCGTTTTCCAAGGGCATAGGCAGTCTGCGCGGCAAACACCACGCCTCCACCGAGTGTCCATCCCCCGGGCGCGAGGTCGCGCGTAGCGTGGCCGAGAGCAAGGAAGTCCGGCACGTACATCGGGCAGCGGAGGATTATCGCCGCTCGCCGGCAGCAGCCGCAATCCCGCCTTGCCGCCTCAGCGCGCAGTTCAGTACCCTCTTCAGCGCCGACGGTAGATCTTTCAGCTGAGGACGCGATGTTCGACTTTACGCCGATCCACAGGCGCGAGAAGACGGTCGTCGATCTCGCTGCCACGCTAACAAAAGAGGACCTGCGAGTCATCACCAACGAGATGATCGACGACTATCTCGCGGCGATTGCCGATGCCGAGGATGAGGATGTTGTCTTTGTGCCGGAGGATCCAGAAGCGTACGACCCCGGGGCGAAGACGCCGGAGGAGCAGCGGATGCCGTGGACGCTCGGGCATGTGATCGTCCACACGACCGCCGGCTCGGAGGAGGCGGCGTTCCTTGCTGCTGAGCTGGCCCGCGGCGTCGAGCTGCACGGCCGGTCGCGCTACGAAGTGCCTTGGACGACAATGAAAACCGTCGCCCAGCTCCGTCACCGGCTAGAAGAGAGTCGGCGGATGCGCCTCGCCAGTCTCGACATGTGGCCTGATGAGCCGCACCTTGACGTCTACTACGTGGCGCAGCCGCCTTCGCCGAACGCCGGACTGAAGGTGAACGCGGTCGCGCGCTTTCTTCAAGGACTAGTGCACGAAGACTCCCATCGCGCTCAAGTGCGGGAGATTCTCCGCCAAGCCCGGGAAGCGCGCGCTTCCTCGCGGCGCTGAGCCTCCCACAGAGGCAGCTCAGGGGGCATGGACGATTGCCTCGATCTCGACGCACGCGCCGCCGGGCAGAGAAGCAACCCCGACCGCGGCGCGGGCATGGCGCCCTGACTCGCCGAAGAGGGCGATCAGCAAGTCTGATGCCCCGTTGGCAACGCGCGGGTGATCGACCAGGTCGTCGGTGCAGTTCACGAGGCAGAGCAGGCGGACAATGCGCTGGATGCGGCGGAGTTCGCCCAGCTCGGCTTTCAAGCTTGCGAGGATGGCGAGCGCGGCGCGGCGGGCAGCGTCATACCCCTCCTCGACCGTGAGATCGCGCCCTACTTTGCCGGCGACGATGCTGCCGTCGTCGCGGATCGCGACATGGCCGGCGACAAAGAGCAGCTCCCCAAGGCGGACTACGGGGAGATAGCTGGCGCGTGGAGCGCGCATTGGAGGCAGGCTGAGGCCGAGGGCGGCGAGCCGCTCTTCTGGGGTCATCGATTGCCTCCGAGGGCAGAACTCGCTGAGGTCAGGCCACCACGCCGAGATAGCTCTGCACCAGGTCGGGGCTCGCAAGCAGCTCCTGGCCGGTGCCGGAGAGCACAACCCGGCCGCGCTGCAGGACGTAGGCGCGATGCGCCACCTCGAGCGCGGCGGTTGCGAGCTGCTCCACGAGGAGAACCGTGACCCCGCTGGCGTTCAGGCGGCGGATCGCGTCCATCACTTCGCGGACGAGCAGCGGCGCCAAGCCGAGCGACGGTTCATCGAGCGCGATGCAGCGCGGCTCGCTCATCAGCCCCCGCGAGATGGCGAGCATCTGCTGCTCACCGCCGGAGAGGGTGCCGGCGAGCTGGCGGCGGCGCTCGGCGAGGCGGGGAAAGCGGCGAAACTCGCGCTCAAGCAGCGCGGGCAGCTTCGAGCGGTCGCGCAGAGACCAGGCGCCGAGCAGCAGGTTTTCCTCAACCGTCTGGTCGGCGAAGATGCCGCGCCCTTGCGGGACGTGAACAAAGCCTGCGCGAGCGATCCGGCTAGGCCGCCAGCCGGTGATCTCCTGCCCCGCGAAGAAGACCCGCCCCTTCGTTACGGGCGCAAGACCGGTCGCGGCGCGCAAAGTGGTCGTCTTGCCTGCCCCATTCGCTCCGATGAGCGCGACAGTCTCCCCTTCGTTGACCTCGAGGGAGACGTCTTGCAGCGCGGCAATCGGGCCGTAGTGCACGCTGATGCCGTCGAGGGACAGCAGGGTGCTCATCGTGCTGCCGCCTCGCCGACGCCGCCGGTCGGCGCGCCAAGATACGCTTCGATCACTTTCGGGTCGGTAAGCACCTCGGTTGGCGTGCCTTCGGCGATCTTTTTGCCGAAATCGAGCACCGAGACACGGTGGCACAGCGATTCAATAACGTCCATATGATGCTCGATAACGAGTACCGTCACCCCTGCGTCTCGCAGCCGCAGGAGGATATCGATGACGCGGTCGATCTCAGCGGGATTCATGCCGCCCGCCGGCTCGTCGAGGATGAGGAGCACCGGGCCGACAGCAAGGCAGCGCGCGATTTCGAGCAACTTTTGGAGGCCATAGGGCAGACTGCCGGCTGGGGCGAGCGCTCGGTCGGCGAGACCGAAATATTCGAGAATGCCTAGGGCACGCGCTGCTGCTCGCCGCTCTTCCTCGACTGCCCAGCCGGTGCGGAAGAGATGATGGAGAAAGCCCCGCCGCAAGGAGGTGTGGAAGCCGACCATCACGTTTTCGATAACGGTCAAGTCACGGAAAAGCTGAGGCGCTTGGAAGGTGCGGACAACGCCCAGTTTGGCGATCGTATGCGCCGGCAGCCGCTCGATCGACCGGCCGAGCAGGACGACCTTCCCGCCGCTCGGCTGGTAGAAGCCCGTCATGACATTGACGAGTGTGCTCTTGCCGGAGCCATTAGGCCCGATCAGTCCGTGGATCGCGCGCGGCGCGATCGCGAGGTCGACCTCATCGACCGCGCGTAGTCCGCCGAACAGTCGGCTGAGGCGCTTCGCTTCGAGGATCGGTCCGCTCCCATGGCCGTCGGGCTGCCGGACCGCAGGGCTCCACGGCGTCGCGCTTGGGAGATGAAAGCGGCCCGTGAGACGGCTGCCGAGGTCGCGGAAGGCGCCGATGCTGCCGGCGATCCCGCGCGGCAACAGCAGCATCACAAGCACAAGCAGCACCCCCCGGATGCCCTGCTGATACTCATGGATCGGCGCGAGCACCTGGGGGAGCGCGGAGAGAACAATGGTCCCGACGATCGGGCCGTAGACTGTGCCGAGGCCGCCGAGCACCGCTGCCAGCAGATAGTTCAGCGATTCGGCGACGACAAAGCTATCGCTATTCAGGAAGGGATTGCGATAGCCGGTGAACACCCCAGCGAGCCCGGCGAGATATGCCGAGAGGACGAAGGCGCCCACCTTCCAGCGCGCGACGTTGATCCCGAGCGACTCCGCAGCGGCCGGCGATTCGCGGATGGCGATCAGAGTGCGCCCCCAACGCGAGCTGATCACGTTGCTGACGAGGGCGTGGGCGATTAGGGCAGTAAAGGCGACGAGGTAATAGAAGGCGCGCGTGTCGAAACGGAAGTCGCCGATTGTCGGGCGAGGAATGGCCGAGATACCCATGGGTCCGCCCGTGACAGGAACCCACGTGCTCGCGACTTGCCAGACAACAAGGCCGAAGGCAGCCGTGATCATGACAAGGAAGGGGCCGCGCGAGCGGATCGCCGGGATCGCGATCAAGGCGCCGGCGAGCGCCGCTGCCAAGGGGCCAACCAGCAGCCCGACCCAGAAGCTTTGGCCGAAGTTCTTGCCGAGCAGCACCGCAACATACGCCCCGATCGCGACGAAGCCGGCTTGGCCGAAGGAGGCGATCCCGGCATAGCCCATCAGCACGTTGAGACCGAGGACGACGAGATAGGTGATCGCGATGCCCTGAAAAACGGTGAGGTAGTAGTTGTTGTTGAAGATAACGGGCAGCAGGGCGATGATGACCGCCGCGATCACGAAGCGCAGCAGGGCAGCCCGGTCGACGCTGAAGATCGGCAGGAGGGGCGTTTGCTCCGCCCACGCAGGTTTAGCCACACTGGCCTCGCATCAGACTTTCTCTACTGCGGCGCGGCCGAACAGCCCAGCAGGCCGGACGCCGAGGAAGATGATGATCAGCGCCAGCAGCGCGGCCTCGCGCCAAGGACCGATCGCGTAGGAGAGGCCGGCTTCGGTGATGCCAAGCAGGACGGCGGCGACGACGATCCCCCAGGGGTTGCCGATACCGCCGATAATCGCGGCGATAAACGCCTTAATCAGCAAGTTCAAGCCCATGTAGGCGTTGACGTTAGTGATCGGACCGACAAGGCTGCCGGCAAGGCCGGCAAGGGCCCCCGAGAGCGCGTAGGCGCCGACCGCCATCCACCGCGAGTCGATGCCCATCAGCTCGGCAGCCTCGCGGTTGAAAGCGACAGCGCGAAAGGCGCGGCCGAGCTGCGTCCGCTCCAGGACGAGAAGGAGCAGGCCGACCACCATCACGGCGGCGATGATGACGAACACCTCTTGGGCGAGCAGTCCGGCAGGGCCAAGTTGGACTACTCCCTCGCCGAACGGCTTCGGAAAGCGCACGGTCTCGCGCGTCCAAATGACCGACATCGCATTCAGAAAAATGAAGGCGACGCCGGCAGTGCTGACCAGCCACTCGTGGCGCTCGGGGCCGCCGCTCACCGGGGCGACAGCGACGCGCTCGATGATGATGGCTAGCACAGCGCAGCCGACGATCCCGACGAACACGCCGATTGGAAACCCGATCGCCAATGGAGCGGCGAGCGCTCCAATGACCGAGAGCGCTAGAAACGCGCCGAACACGGTCAACTCGCCCTGAGCGAAGTTGAAGGTGCGGGTCGCCGCGAAGGTGATGTAAATCCCTTGGGCGACGACGGCGTAAATCGCCCCGAGCGCCAAACCCGAAAGGATGAACTGAAGGACAATCTCCATGCAGGTCCTTCCCGCGAGCGTCGTTTTCGGCCGGCGGCCCGCTTTCGCGCGCGTCTCAGCGCGCGTTGACGGCGCGTCGTCTCGCGCTGGCGCTAGCGAGGCGCCCTACTGGGCGGTCACGATCACGCCGTTGCGCCACTCGCCCATAAAGTACATCTCCTCCCGGTCGAGCGCCTCGTGGTCGGTCTTCGAGAAGGGCGCGTCATTGACGCGGGTCACCCCCTTGTACCCGGTGAGCGACTCGAGCGCCGCGACGATCTTTGCCCCCTCCGTCGACTGGGCCTTGGCGATCGCTTTCAGCAGCAGCATCGTGCCGTCGTAGCCTTGGGCGCTGTTCAGGGGGAAGAGCGATTCCTTGTACTTCTCGAGCAGCCGCTCGTTCAGCGCGCGCGCTTCGGGGCTGTGGTCGACGGTGAACGACTGGACGAAGGGGATGCCGCGCAGCAGGTCTTCGCCGGCAAGCCGGTAGAGCGCAGGCTGGCTCCAGCCCCAGTTGCCGAAGAACTTGAGCGGGCTGTTGATCTTGCGGGCGCTGTTCAAGATCGCGGTCGTCTCCGGGGCGAAGGTGTAGAGAATGACCGCTTCGCAGCCTGCCGCTTGGATGCGCTGCAGCTGCGCGGTCGCATCGGTATCGCCGGGGGTGATCGTCTCGGTGGCGCAGGGGCGGGCGCCGAGGTCGCTCAAGGAGGCAGTGGCATCGGCGGTGCCCTGCTGGCCGTAGCCGGTCGTGTCGCCGATGATAGCGATGCGGTTCAACTGGACATTGCGCCGGTCGCGCATGAATTTGAAGGCAACGAGCGCTTGCACGCGGTCGAGCATCCGAACGCCGAAGATGTAGTTGATCGGTTCCCTCGCGTAGCGGTTGGTGATCTCGAGAACGCCCCCGCCCGTTGCCATTACGGGCACGCCTGCAGCCTGAGCGACGTCGATCGCGGCGAGTGCCGAGCCGGAGAAGTTGTAGCCGACAATGCCGGCCACACGGTCGACGTTGATCAGCCGCTGCGTCAGTTCGACGGCGCGCTGCGGGCGCATCTCGTCGTCGTAGATGACAGGGATCACCTTCCTGCCGCCGAAGCCGCCGGCGTTATTCCAGTCTTCGATCGCCAGTTCGAAGCCGCGCATGTTGGCGGTGGAGGAGTCGTTGAGGGCGCCGGTCATCGAACTGATGAAGCCGATCTTCACCTCGCCGGGCATCGGCGGGCCAGGCTGGACAGGAACGATCGTCCGGACATTTGGATTGACTGTCGGCACGGTCGCGCCGCCGGTGGTGGTCGTCGGGCCGCCGGGCTGACAAGCGGCGAGCACCACGCCCGCCGCGACAACGCCGCCAAGAAATTGACGCCAACCCCAAGGAACCATCTCTCTTCTCCCCTCATGGAGCCGGGCTCCGTCTCGCTGGTGGCTATTGTATATCGCAGAAACTTCATACAGCAGCTATTTTCGCCGAGAAGGAACGACGACCTAGCTTGACGCGCTCTCTGTATCCGATACACTCGCCTCATCAGCCAGCAAGGAGGGCGAGATGGCGGACCGTGGCAGGATCGGCTCGATGCCGGCGGCGACCGAGCGCGACGACGAAAGCTACCTCGACTTCGTTCAAGGGCTGCGCAGCTACACCATCGGCCCGCTTACGCATGCCGCGGAGCGCCGGGCGACCGACGCGATGGCGCGCTTTGAGGCTGCGACCGGCCGTCCCGCCGGGTCGATGGAGGAGGTCCGCCGCGTCATCGACCGCGTACCGATCATCGCCGCTCTCAACCGTTTGATGCGCACCAGCCAAGAGATGATGTGGCAGGGGGTCATCGCAACCTATCGTAAGCGGCAGGATGCCCTCATCGCCGAGCTCGACCGCGCCGACCGCAGTGGTCCCGGCGCGGTCTGGTGGGACCCCCACTTTCAGCTGCCGGCATACTTCACGGCGCAGGAGTATCACATTCAGCCGGGCAGCTATCACAACGACCCCTTGGCGGGCTACATCTACCATTACGGCACCAAGGTCTTCTTCACCGGCCGCAACGACCACGATGAGATGCACCAGGCGATGGTCGACAGCCTCCCGCTGCCTGCCGACGGCATCGTGCGCCGCATCCTCGACATCGCCTGCTCGGTTGGCCAGGCGACGACGGCGCTGAAAAACGTTTTCCCGAGGCGGAGGTATGGGGGATCGAGGCGGCGGCGCCGATGGTGCGCTACGCCCACAAGCGCGCTGTCGATCTCGGGCTCGAGGTCTATTGCAAGCAGGCGCTCGCCGAAGCGACCGGCTTTCCTGACAATGCGTTCGATCTCGCCCACAGCTTTCTCCTCTTCCACGAGGTGCCGCTCGCGATCGGTGAGCAGATCGCCCGCGAGCTGTGCCGCGTGCTGCGGCCCGGCGGCCTCTTCGCCATTCACGACCTCCCGAACCGGCAGCTGAACGTCCGCGCCCCGCTGCGCGACGCTCTGACCTAGTTCAATCACGATGACAACGGCGAGCCGTATCTCGTCGACTTCACCTTCTCGGACTTTGCGGCGACCCTGCGTCGCGCTGGCTTCAGCGAGGTGAGGGTCGAGCAGCGCCCCGGCGGGCTCCCGCGCTGGATCGCGATCGCGTAAGCTCTCATCGAGCACGAGCGATTGCGGAGGTGCGCGCTGCCGATCCGGTTCACCATGCTGATCAACCGGCCGCCCCAAGCAGCAGGCCGACTGACGCCCGAGCAGGTGGTGGCGGAAGCTCGACGCGGCGAGGCTGCCGGCTTCGACATCCTTTCCTTCGCCGATTGGGCGGTCGGCGACCCTTTCCCGCCGCTGATGCTCGTGGCCCAAGCGACAGAGCGCGCTGCCCTGATGACGCGCGTCGTCGGCAGCGCGACGCGCAGCCCGGTGCTCCTCGCCTCCGGCGCGGGCTGGGTCGACCGGGCCTCGGGCGGACGCTTCATCCTAGGGCTTGGCGCGAGCATTGCCGACGTCGTGAGCGGTCGTCATGGCCTCCCCTGGGGCAAGCCTGCCACCCGGATGGAAGAGACGCTGAAACTGATCCGGGCGCTCTGGGGTGAGGACATCCCCGGCGTGGAGCGCAACCCGGACGGCTCGCTCCGCTTCCCCGGTCGGGAGATCCGCGCCGAGCGTGCCTTCGTCGATATCCTCCCGGCGCGCCGGCCCCCGCTCCTAGTGGCGGCGAGCGGACCGCGGATGCTCCAAATCGCCGGCGCTTGGGCGGATGGCGTTATCCTCGAGCTGACAACGCCGGCGTATGTGCGCTGGGCGGTAGAGCGGGTGCGCGAGGGAGCGGCACAGACCGGGCGCTCCCTCGCCGGCTTTGAGGTGTGCGTTCAGTCGTCGATCACTGTCGAGTCGGACGACCCGGCGACAGCGCGCCAGCGCCAGTGGGCGCTCGACTTTTATATCAACCACTGCGTCTACCCGGAGTTCAAGCATCTTTGGCCGGCAGCGGGGCTCGAGGCAGAGGCAGCGGCAGTCAAGGCGGCCGTTGAAGCGGGCGACCGCGAGCGGGCTGGCCGTCTCGTCCGGGAGACGATCCTGCCGCAGATGGTCGTCTGGGGCGCCAAAGAAGATACGCCGGCGCTGCTCCTTGAGTGGATCGGCGCGCGCATCGATGCCGGCGCGACGATGTTCTCCCTGCCGACGAACGTCGCGGAGGTGGCCGGCATCGACCTCGCCGCGATCCGCCGGGCGGCAGACGCGCGTCAGGCGGCGCTCCTCGCTAAGGGGGCTGCGCGCTACCAGTCGACAGTGTCAGGATCGAAAACCGGCACCGAGCCGTCTTCCGTGGGACGGTAAATCTCCATGACGACGAAGCGGTTGCGGTCGTCGGAGACGCGTGTCACTTCCTTAAAGCCGGCCTTCGCGAAGCTCCGCTGCGCGCGCACGTTCCAGTCCAAGGTGTAGAGATACACCTTATCAATCGGCAGCGTCTTGAAGGCGTAGGCGACAAGCGTCCGGACCGTGTCCGCCCCGTAGCCCTTCGACCAGTAGTTGCGATCTCCGATCATGATGCCGAGCTCTGCTTGCCGCCGCTTGTCGTCAATGTTGAAGAGACTGCAATTGCCGATGTGCTTGCCGTCGAGCGTCTCGATGGCGAAGCGCTTGCGGCGCGGCCCGAGGCTGGCAAGGTCATAGCGGAACTCGCGCAGAAACTCCTCGTAGGTGGCAGTCGTCGGCGCGATGGCGTCGAAACTGGACAGCTCAGGGTCGCGCCGCCAGACGTAGTCTTGCGGCGCGTCGTCGAGGCGCTTTGGCCGCAGCCGGACAAGCTGCCCCTGAATGATCTCCGACTCGATGGTCGTCATAGGCTCCTCGTCAGGGTGACGGCCGGGCTGACGTCGCCGTCGCCAGCCAAATAGGCGGTCCATCTGGCGCTACCGGTCACGTCGGTAGAATGGGCGGGGGACGATGCGCGCCGCCAGCGCCTTATCGCGCACGAGGATCGTCAGCGGGGCGCCGAGAACGGCGTTCGGCGGCGGCACATAGGCCATACCGATCGCGGCATCGATGGTGGGCGCGTAGCTGCCGCTGGTGACAACTCCCACCGGCTGCCCCGCGATCACTACCGGATGCCCATGCCGGGCAATCCCCCGGTCCTCAACCCGGAAGCCGATGAGGGATCGGCGTGGTCCAGCCGCCTTGATAGCGAGCAGCGCCGCTTTGCCGAGAAAAGACGGCTTGGCAAGATTCACCGTCCAGCCTAGGCCCGCTTCATAGGGGGTTGTCGTCCGGTCCAGCTCGTGGCCGTAGAGCGGCAGCCCCGCCTCGAGCCGCAAGGTGTCGCGCGCGCCAAGTCCGCAGGGCGGCACCCCGGCAGCGAGGAGCGCCTCCCAGACAGCGGGCGCATCCTCATTGGCCAAGAACAGCTCAAGCCCATCTTCCCCAGTGTAGCCCGTCCGCGCGGCGAGGGCAGGCCGACCGGCAATACGGGCGGTGCTGATCCCAAAGCGCGGGAGGTCGGGCAGGGAGGTGTCTGCCAAGCCGGCGGCGATCGTGACCGCGTCCGGTCCTTGGAGCGCGATCATTGCCCGGTCGGCGTAGCGCGGCGTGATGGTCACCTCGCCTCGGCGGTGCTCCTCCAGCCATTCGAGGTCGCAGGCGCGGCCGGCAGCGTTAACCACGAGGAGATACTCCTCCTCCGCGAGGCGATAGACCATCAGGTCATCGATCGTGCCGCCATCCTCGGCGAGGAGCAGCGAATAGCGGGCGCGGCCGATGCCGAGGCCGACGATGTCGTTGGGCAGCAGCCAGTCGAGCCAGGGGCCGGCATCGTTCCCGCGCACCTCGATCTGGCCCATGTGGCTAGTGTCGAACATGCCGGCACGGGCGCGCACGGCGCGATGTTCGGCGACGATACTGGTGTAGTGCACCGGCATCTCCCAGCCGGCGAACTCGATGAACCGCGCTCCCGCGGCTTGGTGGCAGGAAAAGAGCGCAGTCCGCTCAGCCACGCTGCACCGCCAAGGTCGCTAACACCTCCTCCGCCCGCCGGACAATCGCCGCCTCGTTCTCGTAGGTCATCTGCTCGGGAGCGAGCCCAATCGGCACCCACTCAACTCGGTCATACTCGTGGTCGTGCTCGGCGGTTGAGCCGCCGACGGCGCGGAAGAGGAAGTGCCGAACGCGCTTGTGGTACCGCACTGCCTCTCCGCGCGAGACGAACCAGTAGTCAATTTCGCCGAGGTCAGCGACCGGCTCGACTTGCAGGCCGGTCTCCTCTGCGACCTCGCGCGCTGCGGCCTGCTCAAGAGTCTCTCCTTCGTGCGGCGCTCCCTTCGGCAGCGCCCAAATTCCCGGCCCGTCGCGGACGACGAGCGCGATCTCGGCGCCTTCCGGCCCCTCTCGAAAGACAACGCCCCCCGCCGAGATCGTCTCTTTCACGGGAAGCGCGGAGCGCCGCCGCGCGCGCTTCACGGAAGCGCCTCCGCGAGCGGGGTCACTGGGAGGCCAAACGCCTCGCCGACAGCCGGGCAGGTCAAGCGGCCGCCGACGATATTGACGCCGGAGGCGAGGGCTGGCATGCGCGCGATCGCCTCGGCGAGCGGAAAAGAGGCGAGAGTGAGGGCGTAGGGGAGCGTGACATTCGACAGCGCATAAGTCGAGGTGCGGGGCACTGCGCCCGGCATGTTCGCGACGCAGTAGTGGATCACCCCATCGACAGTGTAGACCGGGTCGGAATGCGTGGTTGGACGGGCGGTTTCGACGCAGCCTCCTTGGTCAACGGCGACATCGATAATGACGGTTCCCGGCTTCATCGTCGCAACCATCTCGCGGGTGACAACGCGAGGCGCCTTCGCTCCCGGCACAAGCACCGCGCCGATCAGCACGTCGGCGTAGCGCACCGCCTCGGCGACCGACCGTCGGTTCGACGCGATCGTCTCGAATGACCCGATCAAGCGCTCATCGAGCGCGCGCAGCCGGTCGACGTTGATATCAAGCAGGGTGACGTGCGCGCCCATCCCAAGCGCGATTTGAGCGGCATTCGACCCGACAACCCCCGCACCAATGATCACCACGTCTGCCGGCCGGACGCCCGGCACGCCGCCAAGCAGCTTGCCGCGCCCGCCGTTCATCCGCTCAAGGTAGTGCGCGCCCACTTGGACGCTCATGCGGCCAGCGATCTCGCTCATCGGCGTCAGCAGCGGGAGGCGGCCGTCGCCTGTCTGGACGGTCTCGTACGCGATGGCGGTGATGCCGCTCTCAAGCAGGGCACGGGTGAGCTGCTCGTTGGCGGCGAGATGCAGATAGGTGAAGAGAATGAGGCCAGGCCGGAGATACGGATACTCCGCGGGCAGCGGCTCCTTAACTTTGAGAATCAGGGCGGCGTTCTGCCAGACCTCAGCGGCGCTGCAAAGACGCGCGCCGGCGCGTTCGTATTCGGCGTCCGAGAAGCCGCTGCCCTCGCCTGCTTGGCGCTCCACGAGCACCTGATGACCCGCCGCGACGAGCGACTCAACGCCCGCCGGCGTCGCCGCGACGCGGAATTCATTGTCCTTGATCTCACGCGGAACGCCGACAATCACGGCAGCCATCCTGCAGGAGCCTGCAGGCGATTGTAGCATGGTCTCCTGCTTCTTCAGGGCGCCGCCCGCGACCATTGTCGGCCGGAACGCCGCTCTGCTAGGCTGCGCCGCGGCGCAGGAGGCGCAGGTGCTCGGTTTTGTCGCGGCAGGCACCGCCGTTGTCGGTGCGCTGCTCGCCCTCTCGTTGTGGCAACAGCGTCACGCCCGGGCGTGGTGGCGCGATGGCCTCGCCGTTGGCGTCATCGCGCTCGCAGTGGTGGGCTGCTTCTGGCGCGTCTTCTTCGTCCCGAACTACTGGCTGCCGGAAGGGGGCGGCGATAACGCCTCCACCCTGCTGCCGTTCTATCGCTTCGCCGCCGAGGAATTCCGCGCCGGCCGGCTTCCCCTCTGGAACCCCTATCTCTACGGCGGGGCTCCCTTTGCGGCCGATATCCAAGCGGCCGTTTTCTACCCCCCCTACTGGGTCCTCTATGCGCTGACCGGCGAGATCACGTTCGAACTGATAACAGCGCTGGTGCTCGGCCACCTTGCTGTCGCCGGTGTCGGCATGTATGCCCTTGGCGTCTTCGGCCGCTGGGAAGGCGTTGGGCCGCTCTCGCGGCCGGCGGCGCTGGTGGCGGCGCTGGCATACATGCTGTGCGACTATTTCATCGTCCACCTCGGCAACCTGAACCTAGTCGCGGGGGCGGCGTGGCTGCCGTGGGCGACGCTCGGCCTCGTTCGCGGCCTCACCGAGCGGCGGCTGCTTCCGTTCGCGCTCGGTGGGGCGGCGCTGGCGTTCGGGCTCCTTGCCGGCCATATTCAGCCGTTCCTCTACGGTCTTCTCCTCGCTGGAGCGCTTGCGGGGGTCAGCATCGTTCGCGCACTCGCCAGAGCGGGATGGCGGAGCGCGCTCGGCCTTGCGCTGCGGGCGCTTGCTTTCCCAATCGCTGCGGCAGGTCTCGCGGCGGTCCAGATCCTGCTGACCCTCGAGCTGCGGGGGCTGACGGCCCGAGCGGTGCTCCCCTACGACACCGCTATCGAATACTCGCTGCCCCCAGCAATGCTGCTCAGCTTCCTCGTGCCCGATCTCTGGGGCCGGGGACCCGGCAGCTACTGGGGGCCGTGGCCGCGCGTGGAGATGGGCTACTTCGGCGTCCTGCCGCTCGTCGCAGTGGCGGTCGCGCTCGCCACGCGACGCGCTGCCGGTGTGTGGGCGCTCGCCGCGGTCGGGGTGGCTGCCCTCGTGCTCGCCCTCGGCGGCTACACCGTCGTCTACGGCTGGTTCTATCAGTTCGTCCCCGGTTTCGGGGGGATCCGTGCGCCGGCGCGGGCGATCGTCCTCTTCAATCTCGTCGCGGCGTGGCTGGCGGGGGTGGGAATAGAAGCTGCCCGCCAAGCGGCCGACGAAGCGACGCGGCGCGCGCTCCGCCGGGTGGTCCGCTGGACCGGCTTCGTGCTGCTTGGAGTGCTCTTTGGGGCGCTGCCGCCGTTCGTCTTCTTTCTCGCGGTGGGCCAAGGGCAGCGCGGCGCAATGATCCCGCGGCTAACGGCGATTGTCGATGGACTGCTGCTGGCGGCGCTGCTCCTTGGCGGGACGATCCTGCTGTTTGGGCTGCGCGCTTTCGGCCGTCTCGACAGACGCTGGTTTGCGCTCCTTGCCGTGCTCTGGGCAGCGTTCGACCTCTTAACGATCGGCTTCGATGTTGAGGGCGGCGGCAGCGACCCCGTGGCGAACTACCGGCGCGAGGGAGTGGTGGCGATGCTGCGTGCCGACCCCGACCCCTTCTTCCGGATCGACAGTGAGACCGGCGTCTGGGAGGTGTGGCAGCCGGCAGCAGGACTGTATCACCGCATAGCAGAGGTGCGCGGCGTTGACAACCCGCTGATGATCGCCGCGGTTCAGCGCTACTGGGCGGAACTGGGCGGCCGCAACGGGACGCCCTACGACCTCCTCAATGTCCGCTATGTCTTGGGCAAGCCCGATGTCCGTCTCGAGCCGGCGAAGTTCGAGCGGGTCTATGCTGACGAACTGATAGCCGTCTACCGCAACCGGAGCGCACTGCCCCGCGTATGGATTGTCCCCTCCGCCGAGATCGTTCCAAGTCACGAGGCTGCATTTCGGGCGGTCCATCGTCCGGGGTTTGACCCTCGCCGGACGGTCATTCTCGAGGAGGGAGCAGCGAGAGCGGGGGGAATGGGGACAGCGGCGATCGTTGCGTCAAGCAACGCTGCCCTGACCATCGAGGCCCGCGCGCCGGAGGGCGGCTATCTTGTGCTGAGCGAAACGTTCTACCCCGGCTGGGAAGCGACCATCGCGGGCCAGCCGGCGGCAGTGCTGCGCGCAAACTACCTCTTTCGGGCGGTGTGGCTGCCCCCCGGCGATCACCGGGTCGAGCTGCGCTACCGGCCGGCGCCGCTGGCGTGGGGGGCGCTCCTCAGCGGCGGCACCGCGCTCATGCTCCTCGCGCTCTGGATCGCAGCGCTGGCGCGCCGGCGCGCGGTCTAATGGAACTCTAACCCTCCTCTAACAGCGGTCAAATCTGTCAGTAGCACACAATACCCTCGGTCTCGACGAACTACAGCGGCCAGGTTGCGGCCGCGACGTTGATGAGGAGGATTGTAGCCGTGCCGGCGAAGCAGCTTATTTTCGACGAAAGCGCGCGTCGGGCGCTCAAGAACGGGATCGATATCGTCGCAGAAGCGGTGAAGGCCACGCTTGGGCCGCGGGGCCGAAACGTCGCCCTCGACAAGAAGTGGGGCGCTCCGACAGTGACGCATGACGGTGTCACTGTGGCGAAGGAGATTGAACTCGAAGACCCCTTCGAGAACATGGGCGCGCAGCTGATCAAGCAAGCGGCGTCGAAGACCCAAGACGTCGCCGGTGATGGGACGACGACCGCGACGGTGATCGCCCAAGCGATCGTCCACGAAGGGCTGAAGAACGTTGCTGCCGGCGCCAACCCCATGCTGCTGAAGCGTGGGCTGGAAAAGGCGGTTGAGGCGGTCGTCGAGGAGATTAAGCGTCAGGCCACGCCGCTGAAGGGGCGAGAGGATATCGCTCATGTGGCGACTATCTCCGCGGCCGACCCCACGATCGGCGAGCTGATCGCTGAGGTGATGGACAAGGTCGGCAAGGATGGCGTGGTCACCGTTGAGGAAGGGAAGAGCCTCAATCTCGAGGTGGAATACACCGAAGGGATGGAGTTTGACCGAGGCTACATCAGCCCCTATTTCATCACCAACCCCGACCGGCAGGAAGCTGTTCTCGAGGACCCCTACATTCTGATCACCGATAAGAAGGTGTCCTCGGTCCAAGACCTGCTTCCCATCCTTGAGAAGGTGATCCAAAGCGGCAACAAGAACATCGTTGTTATCGCCGAGGATGTCGACGGGGAGGCGCTTGCGACGCTTGTCGTCAACAAGCTGCGCGGGACGCTCAACGCGCTGGCGGTCAAAGCGCCGGCCTATGGCGATCGCCGCAAGGAGATGCTGAAGGACATCGCGATCCTAACCGGCGGGCAGGTGATAAGCGAGGAGACCGGGCGCAAGCTGGAGAACGCCACCCTGGCAGATCTTGGCCGCGCGCGCCGCGTGATCGCGGATAAGGACAACACCACGATCGTTGAGGGCGCGGGGAAGCAGAGCGACATCGACGCCCGTATCAAGGCGATCAAGGCCCAGATCGAAGAGACGACGTCGGATTTCGACCGCGAGAAGCTGCAGGAGCGACTGGCGAAGCTGTCTGGCGGCGTTGCGGTTATCAAGGTCGGCGCAGCCTCTGAGGTGGAGGCGAAGAACCGCAAGAGCCGCGTCGAGGATGCGCTGGCGGCAACCCGCGCGGCGATCGAAGAAGGAATCGTGCCGGGCGGCGGCGTTGCACTGCTGAATGCCGCGAAGGCGCTTGACAATCTGAAGCTCGAAGGCGACGAGCAGGTTGGCGTTTCGATCCTGCGCCGTGCCCTTGAAGAGCCGCTGCGCCAGATCGTCGCCAACGCTGGGCTGGAAGGCTCGGTGGTTGTCGAGGCGATCCGCCGTGAGCACGCTGCCGGGAAGTCGCTGAACTGGGGCTTCGATGTTCAGCGCGAGCAGTACTGCGACCTCGTCGAGGCGGGGATTATCGACCCGGCGAAGGTGACGCGCTCGGCACTGGAGAATGGCGCCAGCATCGCGGGGATGATCCTGACTACCGAGGCGCTCGTCACGGAGGTCAAGGAGAAGGAGCGCCAGCCGGCGCCGTCGGTGCCCGAGTACTAATCCTGCCGGGCGGCGATGCCGCCCTCTCCCGGGTGGAGGCCGCGAGCCGTGGCGGGAACGCCCGCCGCCAGCGCGGCCTTTTCGATTCTGGGAGGGATCCCTCCGTCATCAGCGGATGGCTGTTCGGCGCGGCCATGTCACCGGCCGAGATTGCCGCGCTCGCTCCACTCGCTCGCAATGACGGCGAGGAGAGGGCGCGCCCTTGCTCCTGCTGCATGGCAGCACGGTAAACCCGCAGGTGGCTGCCCGCGGCACCTCGCTGGCGAAGGCGAGGGGCTCTCATGGCGTCGTTCGGATGACGGCGAGGCGGTCGTTCGTGGCGTCGTTGCGAGGCGGCCGCAGGCCGCCGCGGCAACCCCGGCCGCTGCACCCTCCGCGTGGAGCCGGCAGCGGCCGGCTTAGGTTCGGCCGGGATTGCCGCCCTCGCTCGCAGTGGCGGGGAGGAACGTGAAGAAGAGAGAGCATGCTTCTCGCCTGAGCCTGCTCTCCTCTGCCGGCTCCCTGAGGCTGCTCAGCGCAGTAGCCGACGTCACCCCGCTCGGCGCGCCAGCCAGTCCGCAATCTGGGCGAGATGCTCCTCCGTATGGCTGATGACCGCCTGCACGTTCTCAGCGGTCGAGAGCTCCAGCTGGCGTCCGCTCGGCATCGTCACGGTATACCGCGCTGTCAGCGCCTCATCCGAAAGGCTGCGGATGAATGCCTGGTAGTCTCGGAAGTCGGCGGCGGTCTCCGCGAGGATCGCCGCCGCTGACTTGCCGGCGCAGGCCTGCATGGCGGCGGTGTACTCGCCGAAGCGAGTAGGGGGAAACTGGCCGCTCTCGCGAGCGCGCTCCAGATCAAGGCGAAAGCGGGCGCCCGTTCCGATGTGGCGCAAGATCCAGTCGATCGGCCACTCGTCGCCGCCGGGGGCGTAACGCAGCGCCTCTGGTGGGATCGCCCGTGCTGCCTCTTCAACTCGCTGGAGGGTGTCTTCCAGCGCTTGTGCTGCCTCTTCTGCCCGGCTTCCCATTATTCGTGCTCCTTGCGCTCGAAGTCGGCGCCTAGGATATCTCACGCAGTCGCCGCATGAGGAGGCGAGCGGCTACGATTCGGCAGGCGCGATCTCCGAAGAACTGCCCGTCGCCTCGGGTGAGGAAGCGACGATGGAACTGACGTGGTTTGGGCACTCGTGCTTTCGGCTGCGTGCCCGGGAAGCGACGGTTGTTACCGATCCGTACGAGACGACTTCCGGCTATCCGCCGCTCAAGCTGACAGCCACGATTGTTTCGGTCAGCCATGATGATCCGTGGCACAATGCGGCCCATCTCATTGGGGGCTCGCCTCGCGTGGTCAACCGGCCGGGGGAGTATGAGATCGCCGGCGTGCCGATCATCGGCATCCGTACCTACCGCGACCGCGAGAGAGGGGCAACGCTCGGCAAGAATGTCTCCTTTGTCTTCACGCTCGAGGAGATGCAGATAGGCCACCTTGGCAATCTGGGCCATGTGCCGAACGCCGAGCAGGCCGAAGCGCTCACGGGATTGGATATCCTGCTGATCCCCGTTGGCGGCAGGCAGACCATCGATGCCAAGCTTGCTGCCGAGACGATCAGCCTGCTTCAGCCGCGGCTGGTCATCCCGATGCATTTCGCGACACCGCGCGAACAGGAAGAGCTCGACGGGGTTGAACGTTTTCTGCGCGAGATGGGGGCGCCGGCGGCAGCGCCGCAGCCGCGGCTTACGGTAACGAAATCGTCTTTGCCTGAGTCGGTGCAGGTGGTTGTCCTCGCGCCGCCGCCCTAACGGTGGAGAACGGGCTGATCAAAGGCATAGCGCGGGTCACGAGGGGCGAGCGCGAGGGTCTCAATGATGCGCCGCGCGGTCGGCATTGTCGGCTCGTCTGCGAGGCCTGCCTGCCATGCCGCAACATGTTCAACGCCAATCGCCCAGCGCTCGGCATCCCACACCGGCTCCGGAGCCGAGCGAGCTGAGAAGTCTTGCCAGAGCCGGATTGCCAGCACCTGGACGAGGATCGGGCGCGCGGCAAGGTAAAGCCGTTTGAGTGCGACGCCGAGCACGGGGTCACTGCCGGCGGGGCCGATTGGCGCCCACTGCCAATCGCCGTGCCAGAGGGCGGCCAGTTCAGGAGTGGTGAGGGCATCCGCTGGCTGCTCGCCGAGCCGGCCGGGACGGATCGCTTCGAGCATCCAGCCAGTCGGGGTCTCGCGCAGCCGCGCTTGGGCGTAGCGGGTCGGCACGCCGGGCTGCTCATACCGGAGCTCAACGCCAGCGAGGTCGCCGGTGAGGAGAACATCGTTCAGACCGATCTGGCCGGGATGGTGCAGCCCAGCAAGAAGCCCGAACGGCTCGCGGTCGAACTGTTCAAGGAGCACGGCTGCCTCGCTGCCAGGGAGCGCATGCTGGAGCGCATCGAGACGGCGGTTGGCGGCAAGTGCTTGGAGGATGCCGCCGACGATCAAGCCGGCCGCGCGCGCCCGTGCGACCGCGTCAGGGTTCTGAACAGGCGCGCCGATCGTCTCCTCGAGGACGCGCGCCTCACCGAGGAGCGGCAGCACGCGCGCGCGGGCGCGGTCGAGCCGCTGCGGGGTGAGAGTCTCGATGGTCACTTCGTCGTCGCGGAGACGGATAACCGCGAGATCGACTTTGCCGACGCGATCGCGGGTTGACAACCCGGGCGGAATGCCCTGCCAGACCAGCCACTGTTCGCCGGGCGGCGCGTCAGGAAGAACCTGCAGGAACGGTTGTGCCCGGAGTGCTGCAGCGGCGCGGGCCGGGTCGGCGAGCTGATAGCGGACGCGGCTAGGGCGGACGGGGTCGCCCTCTTCGGTCATCGGCACGGCGGGCTGTTCGGCGGCGATCCGGCGGACGGCGCGCCACAGTTCGATCGCGCGGGCGCGTCGGTCGGCAGCGGGCGGCTCTCGCCCGATGAAATCGGCGGGCAGACGGTCGGCCAGCGGCGGCAAGAGGTGACGCGGCGGCGCAGCAAAGCCCCACACCTCTCCGACCGGCACGAGACGGCCGATCAGGTAGTCCCACCGAAGTCCATGGCGCGACAGCGGCACATTCGGCACGGTTAGCTGGGCTCCGTCTTTCAGGTCGCGCAGCACCGCGCCCCCGCCGTGCCCGACGGACTCGACCGCAAACACCCCGAGCCGGTCGTTCTGCCACGTCTCGGCGAGCGCCCGCTGCTCCGGCGGCAGTGTCCTTGCCGGTCCAGCAAGGAAGAGCTCGAAGGGCGTCTTGCCGTTCTCGACGAGCCGATAGTCGAAGAGAAACCAATCATCGTAGGCGTCCCAATCAGGGTGGTCGTCGGGCAGTTGGCCGATCGGGATGAGCGGGCCGAAGAACTGCTGCCAAGCGAGCGCCCGTGCCGATTGGAAGCGTCCTTCCTCGTCGTCAACGCCGTATTCGTAGAGCGCTTCGCGCAGCGCGTCTGCTGCTGCCAGCGCACGACGCAGATCATCCATAGCCACAAGGGAATGATCGGCCCTGAGCGGGGCTTCGGCAAGCGCTCGCACGGTCATCCGTCGCCGTGCCGCTTGCACTGGAATTGTCTCTCATAAGGCCCGGGCGATGCGACTGGCCGGGCGAGAGGAACAGCGAGGCGGTCGTTCATGGCGTCGTTCGGGCGATGGCGAGGCGGTCGTTCATGGCGTCGTTCGGGCGATGGCGAGGC
>JANWZD010000019.1 GCA_025054935.1 Dehalococcoidia bacterium
ATCACGAAGATAGGTGCAACAATCGCCTCGAGCCGTGCGGCGAGCTCAGCGAGCTGTTTCAATCCTCACCTATCACGAAGATAGGTGCAACGGTAGAGAACCATAAATTTTGTCCGAGTTCGTGTAGCTCTCACCTCCCTTCCTTGAGTCAAACTCCTCAATCAACAGCGTAGAGAGAGCCGCTCAATCTCGCCAAGACCGCTCCCGGGCGGCCACGCGGCAGAAATCATGCGCGAACCTCACGCACAGCGTCCCACCACCGACGGTTCGCGCACCTACAACACTAACGGATCGTGCAGGTCATACACGATTTGACGCCCCATCGTTTCCAGATGCCTCTCCCGCGGTTCCGCCAGCCGGTAAAAACGCAGGCTGTCCTCGGCCGGGTCGATCGCCCGGGCAAGCTTGTCCTTCAACCGCTCATACTGCGCCGCTGACAGGATGCACTCAAACACCGACTTCTGCACTCGCTGACCATGCGCTTGGCAGATCTCCGCCACCTTCCGCAACCGCCGCCGGCCTTCCGCTGTTTCCGTCGCCACATCGTAGGTGACCAAGATCTCCACCGCATCCTCACCGCGCCAGATAAGGTGGATACTCCGCCAGATCTCCGCGCAGATAGCGCGCGAGCAGGCGCGCCTGCACATGCGCCACCAGCCCCCACGCCACCTTCTCTTTCAGCGCCCGATGCTCAACCTCCTCCGCCTTCCGCTCCTGATAGGCAACAATCACCACCTTCCGTCCCGCCTCATTCAGATACACCGCTCCGCCCGGCAGGAGATCAAAATGCTCCCGCCGAATCTGCCGACGATTAATCAGCGCCAGCGCCAGCCGATCCACCGACGGTCGGAGCTCCTCCATCAGATCAAGCGCGAGCGCAGGACGCCCCGGCCGAAGCGAGTGCAGAAAGCCCACCTGAGGGTCCAATCCCACCCCTTCCAAGGCACCCTGACAATCCCCACGCAACAGCGCATAGAGAAACGACAACAGCGCATTCGTCCGGTCTCGCGGCGGCCGTCGCGTTCGCCCATCTGGCGCAAGCTCCTCCCGGTCCACCCGCACCATTCGGCCAAAGACCCCAAAATACGCCCGCGCCGCTTCTCCCTCCAACCCGCGAATCACATTCAACTCAGTCGCCGCGCGCAGCCGCGCAAGAATATCTGCCAACTCCGCCGCCGCCATCGCCAGCCGATTCCGATCCTCGGCCTCCGAGTCACGCCCAACGCGAAGCAGCAACTGCCGGCTGTTCTGGATCTTCGCGGCCACAATTTGGCGCGCAATTCGCGCGGTACGCGTCTCGTCCAGCGCCGCAAGGTGCTGCGCACGCCGCAGCAGCACATTCCCCCGAACCGGCCCCTCCAACCGCCCTTGAAAACGCCCCGTCGACGACATCCAGACAACACTCCGACCATCGACCGCGCAGCGCGCAATCAACGCCGGAGTCAGCATCACCCGCCCAAAAACCACGATCGCCCCAAGATTCAGCAGCGGCGCCCGCAACTTCACCGTTCCGTCAATTTCGACCCGCACCGTATCCTGGTCGAGCGAGAGATACGCCCCTTCTGTTTGGACAAAAAGCGTGTTGAGCAGCTCGCGCATCGCTCAGCCCTCATCAGGAGGGAGGGTGAACAACTCCCGCTGCAGCGCCCGCAGCCGCGCCGGCTCTCCCGTGGCCGCCGGCAGGCAGACATCCCGCTGCGCGCAATGCCGGCACCGGCGATCATTCGGTGCCGGCGGCAAGCGCCCCTCCTCGATCATCGCCCGGATCGCCGCGATCGCCGCCTCCGTCTCCGCTCGCAGCGCCGCGTCAAACACCACCTCCACTCGTCGCCGCGTCCCATGGCTGTAGAGCGCGCCGCGCGGGACCGCCTGCCCAAACATCTCCTCCAAACAGAGCGCTTGGGCGCAGAGCTGCAGCGCAGCATGTCGTCCCGTTGGCCCAACCTTGTGCTCAACGGGGTAGGGCCCCTCCGGCCGCAGCTCAACGACATCCGCCACTCCGTGAATGCCCAGCCGATCACTCCAGATCGGCAGCCCCCGCACGACGCGCACCCCATGCTCAACCGTGATCTCGCCCGAGTGCACGCGCTCGTGCGCGATCGCCCCGCGGATCGTGAAGACATTCTCCTCGAACGTCCCCTCCACATGGATCAGCGCACATTGTCGCTCGCAGTAGCTCCAATGCTCGATCGCCGAGATGAGCACTTCTTCCATCGAAGTCAGCCGACAAGACGGGTCAGCGTCACCCCCTGGGGCAGCGCCGACTGCTCAGGAACCGTCACCGTGTAATGGCGAAACTGTCGCGGCGCCTCAATCTCGGGGTTGCGAACCACCGTGACCAAGTCAAACAACTGATGCGCCGGCGCATTCCCCGTCGGCCGCTCATGAGTGAAGACATAGAGCCCTCGGCACGCCATCAATCCTCGCGATGCTGAGCGGTCCGTGTCCCACATCTTTTGGAGCGCCTCCCAGAACAGCGCCAGATCCTCATCCGTCGCTCCCGTGTCCTGCGCGAGATGCGGCGAGACAAACCCATGCGCCCGGTAGAGGCCATACGGCACAATCGGCTTCCGGCCCATCTCCGTCTGCTTGCCGGCCGCGCGCCCCTCCTCAATCTCCCTAACCTGCGCGTCTTCCTCACGCGTCACCGCGACCCGCGTGATCGACAGGTCAAGCAGCGTCACCGGGTCAATCGAACGAGCAAACGTCAACTGCACCGGCCCGCGCACCTGTCCGCAGTTCACCCCCACCGACATCACCGCGCCGAACATCCGGATGTCGTAGAAGTTGCGGCACATCCACGCCCGTACCTTCTCGACGTCATTGGGCGGCTGCTTCGTCCCTATCGGCTTCAGACCTTCAGCGTCATAGGCCCGCCTGTGCTTCGCGATCAGCGCCTCCCCGCGCTGAACATAAATTTTCGTCCTCTCCTTCGTCCCGTGGTGCTGGTCCACCCAGTCGCGCACCTTCCGCTTCAAGCAGACGTCCGTGACAATCCCCTGCATCGTCTCCGGGTCGATGCGCGGCAGATTGCCGGCATCCGGGTCGCCGTTCGGATTCCCATCCGTCACGTCGAAGAGGAGCACAAAGTCATGGCGCTTGCTGATATCCGTGTACATCGTTCCCTCCTCAGTTCTGTGCCTGGGCGCGACGTTCCGCAGCGGCGCGGGCTGCCGCTCGGTTCTCCGCATGCTGGTGGTAATAGCCAAGCGCGAACAGCCCCTGCTGTTCGAGCGTTAGCGTGCGCGGCAGCGTTGTCAGCCGTTCGGCGATATCCTGCAGTTGGTTAAACAGCCGCCAATATGCGCCGGGGTTGCTGTCCTCTAGCTGGCTCAGCCGCACTCGCGCGTTCCGCAGCAGCGTTCCAAAGACCGTCGCCGGCGCGCTCGACGCCGTGCCGTAGAACCGGTCAACCACTGTCGATTTCACCTCCTGGCCCCCTGCCGCCGCGGTCTGGATCTGCTCGATCGTCGCGAACAGCCGGCCGCAGAGATAGCCAGGGTCATCAAGGGTCGGATCTAATCGCGTCAAAGTCTCCTCCCATCGTTCGTTTGCGCCGCAGAGCACCAGCTTGATCAGCGACGCCTGTGCCTCCGAAACCTCGAGATCAGCGCGCGTTCGTTGAAGCGCCAGATAGAGCAGCCGCTCCGGAACGGGCGTCCCCAGCAGCGCCGAACGCAGCAGCGCCTGCAGCGTCGCCGCCGGCGCATCGTTCAGGTCGCGTACCGTCGCCCCCACCAGCCGCCACAGCTGCTGGCCCCGCGGCTCCTCACCGTTCCGCTGCACAATCGCCTGCCGGCGCAGCCACTCCGCCACCCGGTCCTTCACCTGCCCAACCGTGCTGTCGATCCAGTCGCGGACCACCGCCCGCCCGCCGCTCGCGCTCAGGCTTGCCGCGTAAAACGCCGTTTCGTCCACCGCCTTCGTCAGGTCCCGGCCCTGCATCAGCCCGTCGATCAACTCCCGCACCAGCACCGGCTCCGGATTGTCGATGTACTGCAGCAAGTCGAACCCGACATCATCGCGCGTCCAGAAGACAAACACCCCGCCGCCGATCCGCCGGCTCGAGGATCGATCAGCAAGCAGCGAATTGATCGCCTTCGTGAAGCGCTCACCGCACTCCGGGCAGGTCGGCGCAATGTACGACTGCTCGAGCCCGTAGGAGAGAAAAGCTTCGGCATTCGCCGAGATGATCGACGTGCCCGAGGTCTGGCCGCCGGGAATCCCCTTCACCTTCCCTTCAAGGATCCGGAGCGCCGGCCGCCGCCGGCCGCAGACCAGACACTGCATCTCCAACGCGTCCTTCGCCTCATTGCGGTCCGCCCAGTACTGCTGCACCGCCGGCAAGTCAACCACGAACTGGCCATCCACAGTGAAGGTGATCAGCGCGCTCGGATCGAAGTCGTCCGGCAGCCGCAGCTGCTGCAGCGGGCCAGCCTCGAGAAACGTCGCCACTGCCTCCACACGCGGGTCGCCCGTCACCTTTGCGCACTCCGCGACAGCAGAGCGATAGAGCGCATGCCGGCTCCTAACCTTGTCAGGGTCCGCTCCCTCGCGTCCCACGCCGAGCGTGTACTCAGCGTGATCGGCAAACAGCAGCGGGACGTCAACGTTCCCCCGGGCAAAGCTAGGCACGCGACGCGGGATCCCCCGCTTGTTCTCCTTGTCCGCAGTATCCAGCGGTTCCGGGGCAGCGGGACGGCCGTCAGCGCGGAGCTGGATGACATAGCGCACCGGACGCTCGTCATACAGCCGCGGGGGCAAGTCAATCCGGCGACTGTAATCGACAAGCTTCTCGAGAAACATCAGGCTGCCTCCTCCGCCGGCACGCGCAGCACCCCCTGTTCGAGCCGGGCCCGAAAGAAGCGCGGCGTTCCGCTGCCGTCCTCCCGATACTCGAGGTCACGCAGCATCAGCCCCAGGTCCTCGGTCCAGTCGATCGGCCGGTCGTCCGGAGAAGGCGGCCCAAAGAACGCCGCGAATTCGCGGCAGCCAAGATACGGCTGGAAGAAGCAGCGTCCCTCCGCAACCCGCCGCCGAAACTGATCGCGGAATTTCGCCTCGTCCTCCGCCCGCCCGCTCTTCGGCTCCACCTGCGCCGAGATCACATACGCCACGTCCCGCAGCGCCAAAGTATGCCGCTGCGCGCGATCCTCGTCAGCGAAGTAGCCGCCGCCCTCACGCTCCCAGCGTTGGGCGCTCCGATGACTGGCGCGCGAGTTCACTTCATTGCGCCGGATCGAAAACCAGCGGACCTCCTTCAGCACCCAGATCTCTTCGACCCGCCAGACAAACTCCGGCTTCCAGAAGATCGCTTCGAGCACCCCGCGCGCCGCCGACGGCGTCATCACGGGGTATGACACCCGTTCCACCTTCATCTCCGGCCGTGTGAAACAGGCAAACTCGCCCCACACCTTGACAGCGAGGGGCGGGTGGCGCGAATCCGAACGCATTCACTCCCCCTTTCCGGCTGCTCGGCAGCCAGCGTGATCATAATCCAGTTATTGGTTCTTCGTTCTCAGACAACGGCGCGGAAACGCCGGAGAACTCTAGCTACTACCAGGAGAGGAAGGCAACGCCGTTTTTAAACCCCTTCCACCACCGTCAGTGCTCAGGCACGCCAACCCGCAGCAGCACGACGCGCTCTTTCACTGCCTGAGGACTAGAGAGGAGCAGAGCGGAGCCGCGGTCACGCCACATTTGAGTTGACGCGGTCACGGCAGTCCATGAGAGTAAGAGGACAGAACCGACACGCGATGCCGGGCGAGGTTTCAGGCGGCGCGTCAGCGCAGAGCATCGTCGCCTGAATGGCGAGCGACGCGCGGGAGCACAGTGATCCCCGGAGCCTCTTGAACGCCTCCCCCGCGGCATCAGAACGAACGCAGAAACCGGGCGACCACCCCCTTTTTCGCGTGCGGCGAACGCGATCGGGGGTGCAGCTGTACAAGTTCTTGACGAACTCAGAGGGGGGTCCGGCCTCATTGTCTCGAGACCGTCTCTAGAGGAGACGGCTAGAGAACGAGTTCGTCCGGGCGCGCCTCGCCGACAACGAGGCCGCGCACCGGGTCGTAGCCGTCGGCGCGGATCCACTCGCCGACGCCATCCACAAGCGGGACGATAAAGTGGCGCACTTGATCGGCCGCGCGGCGGCGCAGATTGACAACAAACGGCTGCAGCGCCCGCAGGGTGTCGCGCGGGTTCCCCCGCCGCGTCCGCAGGTCGTCCACCAGCGCCCGGACGCGCGCCCGCTGCTCCGGCGTGCCGTACGACGTGATCACTACCGCCTCGGTGTCATCGTCGATCATGCGAAACCGCCGCGCCGTCTCGGGGAAGTCATGGGAGCGCCGCGCTTCCTGCACCTGCTTCCGATCGGTTGCCAGCTCCACCACCGAAAACAGCGCCTCGTAATAGCGGCGCGCCACCGCCGGGTCGTTCGCATCGAGCGGCTCACCACCGACCAACCCTGCCGTCACCCCGGTTGCCGTTCGATACATCCCTGGCGGGAGCTTGCCCTCCGCCGGCTCGACGATCACAACCCGCCCCTCGGTCAGCCGGCCTTCGCGGTTGCAGCGGCCCGCCGCCTGGATCACCGAGTCCAGCGGACCGAATGCCCGCACGACCAGCGGAAAGTCCAAGTCGATCCCCGCCTCGACCACCTGGGTCGAGACAACACGGCACGGCGCTCCTTCCCGCAGCCGCCGCGCAATCTCTTCGATCGTGTCCTGCCGGTGCGCCCCGCACAGCAGGGTCGAAAGATGAAGCGCGTTCGGGTCGTCGAGCGCGTCCAGCAGCGCCAGCGCGTCATTCTTGGTGTTGACAACCGCCAGCGCCTGCGGCGACTCCCGCAGGATCGCCGCGATCTGGCTCCAGTCGAGCGGATGGGGATGCCACTCGTAGCGCACCCGCCGCAGCGCGCGGAACCAGCGCGCCGGGTCCGCGCCAATATCGCGTGCGGGGAGATCGCGAAATTCGGGCAGCATCTCAAAAGCAGGCTGGGTCGCCGTCGAGAGCACGACCGTCGCGCCATAGTGCGTCACCAGTTCGCGCAGTACATCAAGCAGCGGCGTCAAGAGCGGGATCGGCAGCGCCTGCGCCTCATCGAGGAGGATCACGCTCCGCGCCAGCCGGTGGACCTTCTGCGTCTTTGACCGGCCGTTCGCAAACAGGCTCTCAAACAGCTGCACCGTCGTGGTGACGACTACCGGCGCGTCCCAGTTCTCCGCCGCCAGCCGCTGCCAGAGGCTCCACTCGTCCCCTTCCTCACTCTCCGCGTCAGGCAGTTCGAGTGCGCTGTGATGCTCGAGCACCGCCCGATCCTGCGGCCCGGTCTCGAAGATCGAGCGGTAGACTGACGCCGTCTGCTCTGTGATGCTGATGTACGGCACCGCCACAACAACACGCCGCAGCCCATGCTGCAGCGCGTGCCGCAAAGCAAACGCCATCCCCGAGCGCGTCTTGCCGCCGCCGGTCGGCACCGCCAAGCGGAACAGTCCCGGCGGCTCCTCAGCAGCAGCAAGGCACGCCGCATACACCTCACGCCGCACTTGGTTGACAGTGGTGTTCGGAACAGCCGCCAGCAGCCGCGCTTGGTCGCGCTCGAGGCGCTCCCAGAGCGTCGCGAGCGGCAGCCACCCCGTTCGGCGGTCAGCCTGCTCCGGCTCGCGGTGCCGTTCGGTGTCGATTGAATCCGCATCGACCAGCGCCGAATAGACGAGGCGAAGGAACAGTTCCGCAGCGAGCCGATCGTTCGCCCACTCCGGCAGGCGCAGCGGCTGCGCCGGCACGAGGTCGGGCAGCAGCTCGCGCGCGCGGGCAATCGCCTCACTCGTCGCGCTGACCGTTTGCTGCTTGCTCAGCCATGCGCGGAACTCTCCCGGCGAGCGCAGTCCGCCATGATGCGCTTGGATCAGCAGCGCCGCCGCGCTCGCCTTTGCTTCCACGGCGAGGCGCGCCCCAGCGCCTTTATGGTCCGGCGCGCGAAACCGCCGCGCTTGGCGTCCCTCCCGCGCGGCTGCCTCCTCCTCTGACTCCGACCGCAGCAGATAATCCTGCCACGCCGGGTGGAACTTGCCGAGGTCATGCCAGAGCCCAGCGACATAGGCGAGGTCGCCGCCGCCGAACGGCGCAGCGAACTCCCGCGCTAACGCGGCGACCGCCCGGAGATGCGCGACGAGGTCTTGACGCTCGCCGGCGGCGTTCTTCGAATGAGCGTAGGCCACGGCGTCCCTCCCCGACGAGGCTGCGCGCGTGTGATTGTACTATTATCGAAATCAAGAGAAAACATTGCCGGCAGCGCTTTCAGACCCTTCCGCGCAGCGAGCCGCTCTCCACAGCGCCGGGCGAGACCGCTGCTTAGCGCGCCCCGCCCCAGCGTCGCGCGGTCATGCCGCTCTCCACAACGGCAGCGCTGCGCGGCGAGGCAGACAACACCGCGCTCATATCAATTTGAGGCTCCGCAAAGAACGCTGCCGAAGCCGCTACGGCACGCTCAGGACGATCTTTCCGAAATGCGTCCGTTCTGCCACCAGCCGGTGCGCCTCATCCACCCGCTCGAGCGGCAGCACCCGGTCGACCACCGGCTTGAAAAGACCATTAGCGAAAAGCGGAAGCGCAACCCGCTTGAACGTCTCCATCGTCTCCTGCACGAAGCGCCTGCTCGACGTAATACTGAAGCTGAGCAGCCGCAGGTTCCGGGCGCCAATGTTGAGATCGAGAGGGAGCGTCCGGCCGCCCGTGCTTCCGAAGAGCAGCACCGTGCCCTCCTCTCCCATCGCCGCGATCGTCTTGGCGCCCTGCTCGCCCCCGATCGTCAGCATGCTGACATCCGCGCCATGCCCCCCCGTATCGTGGCGCACCCGCGCCGGCACATCGTCTGTCAGATAGTTGTAAGCGGCATTGGCCCCCCACTCGAGCGCCTTTGCCACCTTCTCGTCGCGGCTCGCGGTGCCAGCTACCCATGCGCCCCGCCAGCGCGCAATTTGGAGCGCCGCGCTCCCAACACTGCTCGCAATTCCTTCGATCAGCACCCGCTGCCCCGGCTGCACATCCGCCAGCGTGATCAGCCCATGCCACGCCGTCTGCCAGCCGACCGGGATCGCCGCCCCTTCCTCAAAGCTGAGCCGCTCCGGCAGCGGCAGCAGATGCGCCGCCTCGAAGACGACAAACTGCGCATGCGAGCCGCGCGCCCGCCCAAACACCCGGTCTCCCGGCCGAAACGCCGTCACGCCCGGGCCAACCGCCTCGACCACCCCCGCCGACTCCATCCCCATCACGAACGGGACCGTCTGCCCCCCATACTCGCCGCTCCGCATCCGCGTTTCGGCGAAATTAACCCCAGACGCCTTCACCCGCACGAGGACTTGCCCCGGCCCCGGCTCCGGCATCGGCAAATCGACAATCTCCATCGCCTCAATCGGGCCAAATTCACGCACGTAGACCGCTTTCATCGTCCTGCCTGCTCTCGAGATACGCGCGCGGACGACCCGCGCGGCGCCGCCGCGCCCAGCACGATGATCAGGCTCCAGCGCAAGCGCCCCGCCGGGTCGCGCAGCGAGAACGCGCTGTGCGCCCGCGCCGCGCCGAATCGCACATTCTCTCCCCGCCCGCTCGGCAACTCCTCCCGGCTCACCCGAGCAGCGTCCGCTCTCCAGCGGGCCCGGCCGCCGTCTCGCCGATCAGGGCGAGCATTCTCACAAGGCCGCTCCCGATCACCCCATTCGCCACGCGGCGCCTCCTAGCGAACGCGCGGCACTGCTGCGGCAAGAAAGCACGGCGCTCACGGGGACGACCCACCACGCCCTCCTGGGCCGCCAGAGCGTGCCGCCCGCCCGCCAGCCCAACGAGCAGTCCCCAGCAATGGCCGACTTCACCAGTCGGCAACCCCAGCCAAGCGGCCAGCCGCTATCGCGCAAAAGCGCGATGAGCGCCCCGAACGAGTCCCAAGGGAGCTCTCGAGAAGCCCGTCAAAGGGCCTCAGCACGGCGCGTCTCCAGCGACAGCGGTGCATTTCGTCCCGGACCGGGCTGACGCCGAGGCCGGTGCCCACCCCACGCCCCTTCTCATCAGCAAAATCGCGGCGAGACCAGCCGCCAAGAAGCTGACGAGGGCGTGCATCAGCTGCGGCAGCCAGTATAGCACACGCGTTCGTCAGCTCAGTCGAGCCGCGGAATGACCTCCTCGATGAGCAGCTTCATCTGCTTCTCGGCGAACGAGCGTCGCATCCCGTGGTTGGAAACGCTCGTCGAGACATGACGAATGCCCGTCTCCTCCTCCAGGGCGCGCAGCGCGTCCACCACGTCATCGGGCGTCCCGCAGATCACGTGGGCGAGGTCCTTCCCCGGCGTCGACGATTTCCACCCCTGCCGAAACGTTTCGGCCGTCGCCGGGACCCACGGGTCGAAAAAGGAGCGGTCCTCGACCGGCTTCGAATAGCGGAACCACGCTTCATCGGCCTCCGCCATGCTCCGATACACTTCCTCTTCCGCTTCCGCGCGGCTGTCAGAGACCGCGATCTTCCGCGTGCATTTCGCCTCGCCCGCGAGCGCCTCGATCGTCTCCTCCGGCAGTCCCGCCTCAGCACACAATTCCCGGAAGGTCGCAAGCTGCTGCTTCAGCACCGCCGGCGCATCGATCCCGAGGATCGGCGCCGCGCGAAAGGCGACGGCCTGCCGCATCGACCACTCGGAGGTTGTTACCATATGCAGCGGCGGGCTCGGTCGTTGGTAGGGACCGGGCGTAATATAAAGGAAGGGCGTCTTCCAGACCTTCCCCTGAAACTCGACTGGCTCCCCCCGCAGAGCGGTCGTGATGATGGTGAGCGCTTCAACGAAGGAGTCGCGCTCGGTCTCGCGAGTGACCCCAAAGGCAGCGAATTCAATGTTGGTGTGTCCCCGCCCGACACCGACCCGCAGCCGGCCCTTGCTCAGATGATCAACCCACATCATCTCTTCTGCGAGCAGAACGGGATGGTGCATCGGCAGGAGCGCGATCCCATAGGCAAGCCCAATCCGGCGGGTGATCGACGCCATGTAGGCGAGGATGACCGACGGCGCGCTCGCCGACGAGTGATGCGAAAAGTGATGCTCCGTCAGCCAGAGATTTTCGAAGCCGCCGATGTCGGCCATCTGCGCTTGCCACATCAGATGCTCGATCTCGCTATGCCAGTCCTCGAGGATATGCTTCGGACGAGTATCGCCGTCCGCCTGCGTTCGCCAAAGCGTTGTTCCGATGCTCAGCTTCATCGCATCCCTCCGCGCTGCCATCATAGCGCGATGCGCGAGCGGAGGGAGAAGGAGGCCCCTTGCCCGAGCATGTTGATCTCCTCGTTCGCGGCGGCCTGACCATCACCGTCGACCCCGAGCGGCGCGTCTTCCGTCGCGGCTACCTTGCCGTCAAAGACGGGCGGATCGTCGGCGTTGGCCGCGACGCTGACTGCCCGTTCACTGCGGATGAAACTATCGACGCGAGCGAGCGGATCCTCCTGCCCGGCTTTGTTAGCGCGCACTGCCATCTCATCGGCGGCTACGTCCGCGGCGTCGGCGCCGACCGTGTCGTTCAGGTCGGCAGTTCAGCAGCGATGATGATCTCGGCGCGGCTGCGCCAAGCGATGGACGGGGCAGCATGCTATGCCGGCGCGCGGCTGGCGATCCTAGAACTGCAGAAATCCGGGGTCACCACCTTCGCCGACAGCCAGCCCGCGCTCGCCGGCAAGGAGGAGATGCTCGACGGCACGCTCCACGCTATCACCGAGTCGGGCGCGCGCTGCCTGTTCACTCGCGCTTCCCAGAACCGCACGGACTTCCTCGACCCGCGCTACCATGACTCGATCGACCGGGCGATCCCCGAGCTTGAGCGGCTGACCGACCGCTGGGCAAGCGACCGGATCGAAATCGCCGCCGAGGCGCAGGCGCTCCACCGCGTCGAAGAGGATCTGCTCAAGGCGCTCGCCCGCTGGAGCCGCGAGCGGGGCGTCCACTTCGCGATGCATCTCTCCTACAGCCGCGAGGCGGCCGCCCATGCGGTCGAGCGCTTCGGGCGGCCGCTCATGCTCCTGCTCGACGAGTGGGGCGTCCTCGACCAGCGCTTTCTCGGCTTCCACCCGGTCTGGCTTTCGGAGGAAGAGATCGCCGTCATCGCTCAGCGCGACGCTGGCGTCGCCTATTGCCCCGTTGACAATATGCTGATCGCTTCCGGCGTCGCGCCTGTCCGCGCGCTGCTAGAGGCCGGCGTCCGCCTCGGCCTCGGCCTCGATCAGCCTAACGACAGTCACAATTTCTTCGAGCTGATGAAAGTCAGTCTCCTGCTCCAGCGCGTTCACTCCCTCGACCCCACCTTTGGCTCGCCGGAGCTGGCGATCGAACTCGGCACCCTCGGCGGCGCGCGGGCGCTCCACCGCGAGGCCGAGATCGGCTCGCTCGAAGTCGGCAAGGCGGCAGATTTCATTCTCCTCGACATTCGTCGGCCGCCGCTCAACCCTCCCCCGGGACGGCTCTCGAACATTGTGCTGGCGGCCTCTCCTGCCGAGGTGGAGAGCGTCTACGTCGGCGGCGAGGCGATCATCCGCGCGGGGCGCCATCTCCGCTGGGATGAGGACGAGGTCGTGCTCGAGGCAAACCGGATGATGGCGCAGGTCGCCGCCCGCGCCGAGCTTGGCGAGGAAATCGTCCCCTTCACCCGCTGGCCGGTTCTGTAGCCTCGGGCCGAAACCGCCGCCCCACCTCGCCCTAGCGTAGTGAGCAGCTATTAAAAGGAAGGCGGCTCTGGCGCGCCAGCCGCTCGGCCCGGACGCAGAACGACCGTCTTGAAGAGATGGTCGAGCGCTGCGGCAGGGTCGTCGCAGAGGCCGCTATGCACCGGGCCAGGCTGGAGGACCGTGCTTGACGGCGCGACCAGCCAGTGAAACCGCTCTGCGGGCGCAAGCCGCGCGATTGCTCCCGCCGCTCGGTCGCCCGCTGCAATCCGTTCGAACGCCTCAAGATACTGCTGAATCAGGTCGGGGTCGCAGTCCGGCGCCAGCACCGCAAGACAGCGCCGGTCCAACCAGGTGCGAGCAGCGAGGAAGCGGCGCGTCCGGCAGAGCAGCACGACCCCCACGTTGAAGCACTCGCCCCGCTCGACCGACGGCACCACCTTCAGCACAGAATAGTGAAACACTTCACGGCCGGGCACGCTCGGCCTCCGCCACAAACGGGCGCGGTGGAGCGAGACGCGTCAGCAAATAGTCCAGATACGCTCGGCGGCGCGCTGCCGGGTCGTCCTCCGCATGCTCCATCAGCCAAGCGTCCGGGACAGCGGCGAGGATGGCCGCAAGCATCGTCGCCTCAATTCGCGGCGCAAGACGCGCATCAGCTTCCTCAATCGAGGCGGCGAAGGGGAGCAGGACATGCTCGCGGATGAGCGTGAAGGGCCGACGCGCATGCTCGGCCGGACGCTGCCACGTGTAGTGAATGGAGAGCGCTGCGCCGTGGTCGATCAGCCACACCCGCCCGTGCCAGACAAGCAGATTCGGGTTGCGGGGCGTACGATCGACGTTCATCACGAGCGCGTCGAACCAGACGACATCGGCAGCGAAGCGCGGGTCAGGCACGGGGCGCACCGCCGGGCTGAAGGGCAGCGCGCCGGGCAGGAAATCGATCCCGACATTCAGCCCCGGGCTGCGCTCTAGGAGCTCTTTGACCTCAGCGTCCGGCTCGGCGGCACCGAGAGCGGGGTCAAGGTCGACGAGAACGATCTCGGGCACCGGCAGGCCAAGGGCCCGGCCGATTTCGCCGGCAACCAGTTCGGCGATCAGCGCCTTCGCTCCCTGTCCAGCACCTCGGAACTTCAGCACGTACAGGCCGTCATCATCCGCCTCGACGAGCCCGGGCAGCGAGCCGCCCTCCCGCAGCGGGGTGACATAGCGGGTAGCAGTGACCGTTCGGAGCATCATCAGGAGCGTAGCACGCCGCGGCGCGGCGCGCTTGGTATGCTCGACACGGAGGAAAGACCATGGCTCACGCTCGCCCCCTTTCGCGCACCATGCTCGACGACCTCGTCACCCGCTGTTCCAACTGGGGCCGCTGGGGGCCAGACGACCAGCGCGGAACGCTCAACTTCTTGCGCCCAGAGCAGGTTCGCCGCGCCGCCGCCCTCGTTCGCGACGGCATAACTGTCTCGTGCGCCTTGCCGCTCGCCACGAGACCGGGCCCCCAGAACCCGTTTCCTGTTCTTCATCATATGCTCGGCGACGGCGACCTCGAGAACGCCAGCGGCGCGACCGACTGGTTTGCCCTCGCTCCCCACGGGTCGACAATCACGCACCTCGATGCGCTCTGCCACATCTTTTATCAAGGAAGGATGTACAATGGCCGGTCCGCCTCGATGGTCACCGTGCGCGGCGCGGGCGCCGGAGCGATAGACACCGTGCGCGACGGGATTGTCGGTCGCGGCGTGCTGCTCGACATTCCACGCCAGCGCGGCGTCCAGTGGCTGGAGCCGGGCGAGGCGATCACCGTGGAAGACCTCGAGCGTGCCGCGGCGGCGGAAGGCGTCGCGCTCGAGGACGGTGATCTGCTGCTGGTCCGCACGGGCCGCCACGCCCGCGCCCGCGCCGGTGTTGCGCCGCCGCCGCCGCTTCCCGGCCCCCTTCCCATGCTGCCGCTTGCCGGGCTGGAATGGACAACACTGCCCTGGCTGCACGAGCGGAAGATTGCCCTCCTCGGAGGGGACAACTACAGCGACTGCGTGCCATCCGGCTTCGAAGGACCGCAGGGACTGCCGATCCACACGGTCGGCATCGTCGCGATGGGGCTCCACCTGCTCGATAACGCCGACTTGGAGGCACTCGCCGCCGCTTGCGCCGAGCGCGGCCGGTGGGAGTTCCAGCTCATCATCGCGCCGCTCATCCTCGAAGGCGGGACAGCTTCACCCGTGAACCCGCTGGCAGTCTTCTAGGCGCCGAAAATCGTTGACAGCAGAGCGGAGCAGGCGATATACAGCATGGAGCGTCCGGTGTTCCTCACGTCAGTTTTCCGGGCGCGGAATTTCAGTACGCCTCGCTCCCGTGTCAGAAGTGGTCGAGGATGAGACGCAAGGAGGACCGCATGGGTCGTCGTCTTGGCAGCCTGCTCGCGGTCGTGGCCGTCGTGGCTGCGGCGTGCGCGCCGGCCCCGCAAACTGCGCCCGCTCAGACTGGCGGCGCGCAGCAGCCTCAAGAACGTCGCGCCGCCAACCAGACGCTGCGCGTCGCTCAGATCGGCCTGCCGGCCACACTCAGCCCGGAGTCGTCTGCTGCGAACATCGCCCTCTACAGCGCGATCTACGACTCGATGGTTTGGGTGGACGGCAAGTTCAACGTCCTCCCTCGCGCTGCCGAGCGCTGGACCCAGCCCGAGCCGACCACCTGGCGGTTTACGCTCCGCCGCGACTTGACCTTCTCGAACGGCGACCGGCTGACTGCCGCTGACGTCGAGTTCACCCTGAACTTGATCGTCGAGACGCGCATGCCGCAGATGTCCCAGCTGACCAACTTGGTCGGCGCAAAGATGGTCGACGACTACACCGTCGACGTCATGACGCGCGTCCCGGACGCAAGCGTTGTCCCCGGCCTGCTCTACGCTTGGATCATGCCGCGGAACTACTACCGATCAGTCGGGAAGGATGGCTTCGCCGTCAAGCCGATCGGCTCAGGCCCCTACGAACTGGTCGAGTTCCGCGCTAACGACATCGCGGTCTTCCGCAAGCGGCCGACCGAGCATCCCTACCGCAAGCCGATCATCACCGACCTGATTATCCGCTCGATCACCGAGCAGACCCAGATGGTGAGCGGCCTGCGCACCGGCGAACTCGATGTCGTTCAGGGCCTGCTCAGCCCCGACATTGTCGAGCAGATCGCCCGCACCGATGCCAAGATCGAATATCGCACGACGAGCAACATCTCAGCGCTCATCTCCCAGCCCGAGATGCGGATGCGCGACACGCCGCTCCAAGACAAGCGCGTCCGCTGGGCGCTGAACTACGCCGTCAACAATGAGGCGATCGCCAACACGCTCTTCAAAGGCTACGCGATCCCTTCGGCTCAGCTCTCCGTGCCGAATAGCCCGGGCTGGAACGACGACCTCAAGCCGGTCTACGACCCGGCAATGGCGCGCCGCTTGCTCGCTGAGGCGGGCTATCCGAACGGCTTCCGCTTGCCGGTCGGCATCGAGTTCACGCCGCAGACGGTCAACCCGAACCTCGCGGCTGCGCTGCAGGCAGACCTGCGCGCTGTCGGCATCGAGGCCGCTGTCACCCCCTACGAACTGGCCGCCTTCCTCGACAAATACTACGGGCGGAACAATCAGGTGAAGGGTGACCTCTTCGTCCAGTCGACCGGCGACACGAACGGGTTCATGACCCACGCGCAGGGGCTCTACAGCTGCAACAACGCGCTCCACTGGTGGTGCAATCCCGAGTTTGACCGCTTGATGCAGCTCGCGAACGCCGAACTCGACGTCGCGAAGCGGGGAGAGCTGATGCGCCGCGCCGTCCGGGTCCTCTACGATGATGTCGCTCACGTCCACCTGATCATCTCGTCGGTCTTCCACATCACCAGCTCGAAGGTGCGCGGCTTCGTCTGGGACAACCCGGCGTTCTTCACCTACGACGACGTCTATAAGGTCGAATGACCTCCTTCCCGTCCTGATGGGCCGCGGAGCGGCGGGCTGTTCGGCCCGCCGCTCTTGCTCTCTGCGGCCGCCTGCTGTCACTTCGGCGGAGACCGCCACGACGTCCGGGGGACCGCGGGACAGACTCAGCAGGCGACCGTGTCTCGCTCCCGCGAGGCGGGGACGGACGGCTGCGACGCTGCCAATGCAGACAGGAGAGCCCGGCCGCTCTTCCTTTCCCGGATGGCCGGCGCCGAGAACGGTCGGAACCTCCGGAGGAGGAGAGCAGGCCTCAGCCCTGCGGAGAGCTGCCTTCCGCCTGGACCGAGCGAGAACAGGACAGCCAGCCTGCACTATCAACGGCGAGGCAACGCCGACCCCGCACCGCGCCGAGACGATACTGGCAACGCGGCCGCACCCCGTTGTGACGAGACCGGCGACGAGGAGCCGATCACGCGCCGGTCTGCAGTGTGCAACCGTCGCGCAGAGTTCGCCCGAGATCGCCTCCCAATCGGGGGGACGGAGCGGCGGGATCACGAACTGAACGGTCGCCGCGCGATCGTCGCCTTTGTCTCAGGGTCCGCAGCCGCCCCTTGGCCGAGGAGACCTGCCAGTCGACTACGTCGATGGCCGCCCGCTCGCGTCTTCACGAGGGAGGCGCGCCGGCTTCACCGGCAACCAGCCTTGCGCAGCCCGCAGCCAACGGCCACCATGAGCATCTCTTCCCGCCGGCGGTCAGCCGCGGTCGGCCGGCCCTCCTGAGAACAGCCGCCGGCGTCGGGCGCCGCAGTCGAGGACCTAATTCCAGTTCTAGAAGATGCGCGGCGGCCCCACTCGGCACCGCTCCGCTCGCTGTCACGCTGGCGGGAGAATCTGCGGTCGGCGCTCCCGCCAAGATCGTTCTACCCTCCCGCCCCGTGCGACAATGCACTCATCCACCGAAGAGGAAGGCGAGATGTGGATTCTCCATGTCAAGGCGACCGTGCAGCCGGGCGGCAATGCTCACTATGAAGCGTGGAAGTTTGCCGAAGGCGCGCTCCAGCGCAAAGCGCCCGGCTTCATCAAGCGCACTCTCGTCCGCAGCAGGACAGACCCGCGGCGCTACTTCTACCAGAGCGTCTGGGAGAGTGCCGACCAGGCACGCGCATTCCTCGAGAGCGCCGAGTTCCAAGCGCTCTTTGCGCAGCACCGCCCGCGCGACGTCCTCGAGGGTGCGATGGAGCGCGATGAATGCGACCTGATCTTCGACGAAGCAGCTGAGCGCTGAAGGCGCGGTCGCAGCGCTAGTGCCGACGGACGATGATCGCCTCCAGCGGCGTGAAGCTGCCGTCTGCGGGATAGACGGCACCCACTGCGACAACGTGACCGCTTGGCAGAGCAGCGATCGCGTGCAGCCAGCGGTTCTGGCCGGGCGTCTTCAATTGCTCGACGACAGTGCGCCAAGTCGCGCCGCCATCGGCCGTCTGGAGAACAATCCGCTCCTCAGCCGACGCCCAGCCGGTCGCCTCGTCAACGAACGCGAACCCCGTGACCGCCGGCCCGAAGATGTCCGTCTGCACGCGGAGCCACCCTGCCCCGCCATCGTCGGTGCGCCAGATGTTGCTCTGCCCGGTGGCGAAAGTGGGGTCGCCGCCAACCACCCCAACTCGATCGCGCAGGAACCAGACCGCACCGAGCGGCGTGAACCCCGCACTCTCGCCGACCCGCTGCCACGTCCTTCCCCCATCGGCCGTCCGTAGGACGACGCCGCCGGTATCGGTGCTCCCCGCCGCCCAGCACGCAGCCTCACTGCGGCAGTGAATGCCGGTAATATCACGATCAAAGCCGCTGTTCTGGCGCGCCCAGGTCACCCCGCCGTCGGTCGTCTTCAGGATTGTCCCCCCATCCCCCCCGATGAACCCGACTGACCGGCTGGCGAACCAGATAAACCCGAGATTGCCGCTGCCCCCTGCCGGCGTCGACCAAGTACGGCCTCCATCGGCCGTTCGGCGGATCGTTCCTCCCACCCCCGCTATCACCCCGGTCGTCTCATCAAGGAAGCGCACGCCGTAGAGATCGGCGCGCGTCCCGGCATCCACCTGCCGCCAGGTCGCGCCAAAATCCGCAGAGTGCAGCACCGTCCCGCCTGAGCCCACCGCCCAGAAGTCGCGTGCGCCAGCGCTCGAGACGGCGAACAGCGCGATGCCCGGCGGAGGGCTCGGAACGACCGACCAGAGGCCGCTTGCCGGCGGCACAGCCGGAGGCGGAGCGTTGCGGCTCACCTGCGCCAGCGGCACATACCACCGTCCCTCCTGCTGCGCTCCCCCTAGCGCGGGAACGAGGAGGGTCGCCAAGGCAAGAGCGAGCGCTGTGCCCAGCCAGTGGAGCTGACGCTTCATCGGGAAGCCTTCTGCATGAGCGCGGCAGTTCAGCGGACGCCGGCGGGAACGCGCTGAAAGTGCGGCATCACTTCTTCGGCGAACAGACGCAGCGTGCGAAACGTCTGCTCGTGCGGCATCGACCCAAACGCCGTCCAGATCATCATGTTCCTAACGCCAACGTGGGCATACGACTCGATCCGTTCAATCGCCTGCTTCGGTGTGCCCACGATCATCGCCCGCGCAATGAACTCCTCGGCTTGCTCATTCGCCTGCTCTTCGAGGATGTAGTCTGACGAATTCGCCTTGGCCGCCTGAATGAGATAGCGCACCAGCGATGGCCGCAGTTCTTCGTAGGCCTGCTCCTCACTCTCGGCGAGATAGACCAGCTTCAGGACGGTTACCCAGTCGAGACAGTAGCGAATGACATCATCCGGGTGGTTGCTTGCCTCCAGCACCTCGCGATAGCGGTCGACATACTGCTTGATCCGCTGCTCCGGGAAACGGCCAAGCAACACCGGCCAGCCACGCCGCGCCGTATCGACGAGGGATTCGTCGCTCGTGACCGCGCGCGCCACCTTCGGGTGCGGCTTGGTGTAGGGCGCCGGGATAACCCGCTCGACCTTGACGTTGAAATACTTGCCGTGATGCTCATAGTTGCCGCGCCAGCAGCCGAGCACGACTTCGATCGCTTCATTGACAATCTCCCGCTTCTCCTCGAGCGGGATGCCGAACGCCTCGTACTCGAGCGGGCTATTGCCCGTGCCGAAGCCCGCGATAAATCGCCCCTCGTAGAAGTTATCGAGCAGGTTACAGTGGGTCGCGAAGCGCAGCGGATGATGGAACGGCAGCACTGCCACCGAAAAGCCGAGCGTCATCCGTCGGATGCGGTTCGCGAGATACGCGCCAAACATGAAGGGGTCGGCGAAGGCGTTGTAGCCAGTGGTGTGATGCTCCGTGAGGTAGACCGCATCGAAGCCGTTCTGGTCGGCATACTCGATGTGCTGCGTGACCGCGCGGATCACTTTCAGGTCGTCATCCGGACCGCTTGTCTGGGGATTGATATACAGGCTGAAGTGCACGGAATCCTCCTCCCGCGCAAAGCTTCTCTCATTGTACGCCGGCTCGTCTTCCCCCTTCGACCGCCAAATGGCCGCTCGTCACTAGGCCAGATGGCGGAGAAGCGGCGATCGGCGCACGTGGAGCGCCGCACAGAACCCTACTCCTTCCTCGCACGGCACCGGCAAGCGTCCGTCTTCATCCCCCTCGAGCGCTGCCTGCGCTACGGGCCGGCAGGGGGCGCCGGCTCCTCGTCGAGGACGCGGACAAACACGTGGGAAGCGAGTTCGGGACCGACCGCGTGCTCGCTGTCGCCAAGCTGCACGTGGATAGGCCCTCCGAAGGGAGCGCGCTCGCGCACAACGATCGGCACGCTGGGAAACATCCCGAGAGACGCAAGGTAGCGCAGGAGCGCAGGGTCACGGTCGCTCACGCGCTGGATGACGGCTGGCTGACCGGGTTCGAGCCGCGAAAGCGGGATCAATGCCGGTTCGACCAATTCCAAATCTTTTGTCGGGATGGGGTCGCCATGCGGGTCGACGGTCGGCCGGCCAAGGAGAACGTCGATCCGCTCTTCGAACTCTTCCGAGATGACATGCTCCAGCCGGTCTGCCTCGGCGTGCACCGCGTCCCAGGAGTAGCCGAGCACTTCAGCAAGGTAGAGCTCAAGCAGCCGGTGGTGGCGAATGATCTCGAGGGCAATCTTACGGCCAGCAGGGGTCAGCTCCACGCCGTGATAGCGCGTATGGACGACAAGACCAAGCTGCGCCAAGCGCTTGCTCATACTCGTCACCGAGGCATCGCTGATTTCGAGGAGACCGGCAAGCGCTGACGTTGTCGCCTCCTGACCGCTCGCCTGCAAGTGGTAGACCGCCTTGAGATAGTCCTCGGCAGCTTGGCCGAGTGGCGCTCCGTGGTCGCCGCGATGGACGCGCGAGCGTGGCACGACCCCTCCCCCGTCGGTTCTGTCACCAATCATACGAAAGCGCAGTTCAGTTCGCCCGCTGGCATGGTATGATGTCTTCAGCGTATCACGGCTGGAGACTACATGATCCCGCAGATTCAAGTGGGCAACACCTTTCCTGATTTCGAAGTGCCCGACCATACTGGCGCCCTCCGCCGGCTGAGCGAGTTCGCCGGCCGCGACCCGCTCGCCCTGATCATCTACCGCGGCTGGTGGTGACCCAAGTGCCAGCAGGAGCTGCGGGGGCTCGTTGAGCTCCAGAAGGAAATCGCGGTCGCCTATACCTCCCTCGTCGTGATGAGCACCGACCCTCCCGAAGTCAGCGCTGCCTTTCGCGCCGGCCTCGGCGCGCAGTTCCCCTTCCTGTGCGACTACGAGCGGAAGGTGCAGCGCCTGCTCGACCTCCAAGAGACGACCGACCCGCGCCACGATCCGATCATCCCCTACAGCTTCACGCTCTACCCCGACCTGACAATCCACAAGATCTACAACGGCTATTGGTTCTGGGGCCGGCCGACCCTCGAAGAATTGCGCCAAGACTTTCGCGAGATCAGCCGCGCCATCCGTCCGGATTGGGACCTCCAGAACATTCGCCGCTAGCGTCCGCCCCGCCATCCGGTAGCATTGCCCAAAGCGATCTCGCCCACCCAGCCACCGCGGCGGGACAGGGAGCGGCGTGGACCCCTCATCCCTGCTGGTCAATCTTGCGCTGGCGCTCGCCGTCGCCATCGTTGGTGCGGCGAGCGCCCTTCGCCTGCGGCAATCAGTCATCCTCGGCTATCTGCTGGCCGGGGTTGCGATCGGGCCGTTCACTCCTGGCGTCGTCGGCGACATCCAGACGGTCGAAGCACTCGCCAACATCGGCATCATCCTCCTTATGTTCACGATCGGCATCCAGCTCTCCTTGCGCGATCTCGTGCGCGCCGGGCGCGTGGCGATCGGCGGCGGCACGCTCCAAGTGCTGGCGATGATCGGCCTCGGCGCCGCGGTCGGCCACCTGCTCGGCTGGCAGCCGATCGAAAGCCTGTTCTTCGGCGCCGTCCTCTCCAACTCCTCCAGCACCGTGCTCAGCAAAGTGCTCGACGAGCGCGGCGCGGGCGGCGCGCCGGAAGGCCGGCTTGCGCTCGCCTGGTCGACCGTGCAGGACCTCAGCACGATCGTCCTCGTCGTCGTCCTGAGCGCGCTCGCAGCCGGACGCGACAATCCGCTCGAAGAAGTGGGGCTCGCGCTCGCTCAAGCAGCGATCTTTTTGGTCCTCGTCTTGCCCGTCGGGTCGTGGGTGCTGCCGCGTCTGTTCCTGCGGATCGCCGCGCTTGGCAGCCGCGAGGTATTCGTGCTCTCGGTCGCGGCCGTCGCGCTGGGCGTCGCCTGGCTCGCCTCGCTGTTCGGGCTTTCGCTCGCGCTGGGGGCCTTCGTCGCCGGCGTCGTCGTCGCCGAGTCCGATTTGTCCTCCCAGATCCTCGGCGAAGCGATGCCGCTGCGCGACCTGTTCGCCGGTCTCTTCTTCGTCTCGATCGGGATGCTCGTCGACCCCCTTTTCGCTTGGAACAATCTCGCGCTCGTCCTACTTACCGCCGCGCTGATCGTCATCGCCAAGGGCGCGCTCTCCGCCGCGCTCGCCTGGGCGCTGCGCGTCCCCCTCATCGTCGCCGTTCCAACGGGGGCGCTGCTCGCCCAGTCCGCCGAGTTCTCCTTTCTGCTGGCGCGGCTCGGCAGCGAGTTGGGCGCCGTTTCCAGCCTCGTTTTCAACGTCATGCTGGCAGGGTCGGTCATCAGCATCGTGCTCGCAGCACCAGTCTACGAGGTCGCCAAGCCCCTCGCGCGCTGGGCCCAGCGCCGGCTGCCACCCTCTCCCCTCGCCACGCTCCCCCCGAGCGACGACGCGCCGCGGCGAGGCCACGTTGTCATTTGCGGCTTTGGCCAAGTCGGCAGCGCGATCGCGGCGGTGCTGGAGCGGCGCGGGCTGCGCTGGATCGCCATCGATCTCGACCAGCGCGTCGTCGAGCGGGGACGCGAGCGCGGCGGCGCAATCCTCCTCGGCGATGCCGCTCTGCCGGTCGTGCTCGACCAGACCGGCCTGAAAGGAGCGCGAGCGCTTGTGATTGCCGTCCCCGACACTCTCACCACGCGACGGATTGTCGACTACGCTCGCCAGATCAACCCCCACCTCACTCTCGTGGCGCGCGCTCCCAGCCGCGAGGAGCGCGACTACCTCGTCGCGCGCGGGGTCACGGTCGCCGTCGTCGGCGAACTGGAAGCGGCCGCGGAGATGGCGCGCTTCACCCTCCAGCGCTTCGGCATCAGCGCGCAGGAAGCGCGCCTGATCGCCCGCCGGGTGAGCGGCGCGGCGGACGAGGACTGAGGGCTCCGCTACACTCTCCTTTACCACAATCTTCCCTGCCGGAGGGCAAGAAGCAGAGGTTCGCCGATGGACCCCACCTTGACCGAAGAACAGCAGCGCGAGCACTACCGCCTCGTCGTCGACGGCGACTACGTTCAGGTCTGGCATGGCAATACCCAAATCGGCCTCCTCCTGAACCGCGCTGGGGTGCAGGAGAAAGCCCGCGACCTTGTCGAGCGGCGGCGCCAGGAGCTGCGCGAGGTCGAAGCGCAGACCGGCTGGAAGTGGACGCCGCCACCCACCGGCTGAGCGCCGCGACGCAGCGAGCGCCCAGCAGCGAGCAGTCCCGTAGGATGGGCGCCCCTTCGCTCCTCCGACGCAATCAGGGTCGGATGCTGCTGCTTGTCATTCTGCTTGCCGCTGCGGCGCTGCGTTTCGCGCAGATTGGCGAGCTGCCCGCCGGCTTTCAGCACGATGAAGCCGCCTATGTCCTCGACGCCCGCAACGTGCTCGCCGGCGAGCTTCAGGTTTTCTTCGAGCGCAGCAACGGCCGCGAGCCGCTTTACATCTATGCGCTCGCCGGCTCGTTCGCCATGTTCGGCATCGGCGTCTGGCCTGCGCGGATCGTCTCGGCGGCGTTTGGGCTGCTCACCGTCGCCGTCGTGTATCGGCTCACCGCCGACCTCTTCGGCCGCCGCGCCGCGCTGCTCGCCGCCGCCTTTGTCGCCCTCGCATACTGGCCGGTCCATGTCTCCCACACTGCGTTCCGCGCCGTCACGCTGCCGCTCTTTCTCTCCCTCGCCGCCCTCGCCTTCTGGCGGGCTGTCGCCTACGGCGGGCTCGGGCGCTACGCGCTTGCCGGGGCATTCGCTGGCGCAACAATGTACACCTATCTCTCCAGCCGCTTTCTGCCTCTGCTGCTCGCCGCTTGGGCCGCCGCAGCGTGGTGGTGCGGCCGACGCGCCAAGGAGCCCTCGATCTCGGTCGGCGGGCTGGTTGTTCTCGCTGCGATCGCCGCGCTCGTCTTCTCGCCCCTCGGGCGGTACTTCTGGCAGCATCCCGACGCCTTTGCCCTTCGCTCCGCTCAAGTGAACGACCTCCGCCCCATCCTTCTTGAGGGCGACTTCCGGCCGCTGCTGCGCGATACGCTGAACACGCTCGGCATGTTCGTCGTCCGCGGCGATGAGTCGTGGAAGTACAACCTGTCCGGCCGGCCAGTGTTCGACCCCCTCTCCGGCGCGCTCTTCCTCAGCGGGCTGGCCCTCACCGCCGGCCGCGCGCTCAGCCGCGGCCCGCGCGCTTTTCCCTCGCTCCTGCTGCTCTGCTGGCTCGTCGTCATGCTGCTGCCCGGCTGTATCTCCGGCGAGAGCCCGCACTTCCTGCGCACCATCGGCGCGCAGCCGGTCATCTTCATGCTGCCGGCACTTGCCCTCGACTGGCTTGCGGACCGCTTCCCGGCGCGGCTCGCCATGCCCGCCGCAGTTGCGGGCTTCGCCCTGTTCGGCGCGCTCACCGCTCACGACTTCTTCGTCCGCTGGGCCAGCGCGCCCGAGCAGCGCGCCTTTTTCCGTGCCGACTACGCGACGCTGGCGCGGCGGCTCCAATTCCGTGAGCTGCCAACGATCGCAGGGGAGTATCCGTATGACCTCGACCCACTCGACCTGAACGTGATCGCCGGACGCGACGTGCCGGCGCGCTGGTTCGACGGCCAGCAGGCACTGCTTATCCCCGCAAGCGGCGGGCTCGTCTACTTTCCCGCCTTTGCCCGGCCGCCAGGACTGGATGCGCTCACGCCGGTGGTAGACGTGCCGGGACCGGGCGGCCAGCGCGGGCTGACCGCCTACGACGCCGCCCGTCTTCCTGCGCGCTCAGAGCAGAACGGCCCGACATTCGGCCGCCATCTTCTCCTGACCGGAGCGGCAGTACCCGAGACTGTTCGTGCCGGCGAGACGATTACGGTGCCGGTCGACTGGCTGGTCCAAGCGGGCAGCGCGCCGCACGACCTCTCCTTCTCGCTCAAACTCGTCGGACCGTGGTCAAGCGTCTGGGCAGCGCATGACCTCTCTCCCGTCCCCCCGCGCGACTGGGAGCCGGGCGATCGCTTCACAGTCTTCCATCGCCTCGCCCTCGACCCCGCCACCCCGCCCGGGATCTACTCCTTCGCGCTCCAGGTCTATCGCCGGGAGACGATCGTTCCCGAGCCAGTTGCAGGCGGCTCAGCCGCTGACCAGCACGTCCTCGGCCTCGTCACCGTCGCGCGGGGACGGCCGGAGGATCAGGCGCGGCTCGTCTTCCGTCACACGACGCCGGCTGTCTTCGGCGACGCGATCGCGCTCCTCGGCTACGACATCGACAAGCCGGTGGCAGCGGCAGGCGAAACGCTCGGCGTCACGCTCTACTGGAAAGCGCTGCGGGACGGCGATCGCGACTTGACCGTCTTTACTCACTTGCTCCCTGAGAGCGAGCCGACGACGCTCTACGGTCAGCGCGACAGTCAGCCCGTCTTCGGCGCTTACCCGACAACCGAGTGGCGCGCCGGCGAGGTGATCAAAGACCGCTACGACATCCCGATCGATCCGAACGCGCCCGCCGGTCGCTACCGGATCGCGGTCGGGCTGTACGACCGCGCGACCGGCGAGCGCCTGCCGCTGCGGCCAGTCGTCTGGTCGCCGCTCGACCGGGCCGTCCAACTGCTGGCGCGGCTCGGCCTTCCCTACGAGCGGGAGCGGATCGACCCCGACCGCGTCCTTCTGCGGCCTACCATTATCGAACGGAGGTAGCCCATGCGTGCGTGGCGCCTGCACGCGGTCGGGTCGATCGACCGCCTGCGCCTCGAGGACGTTCCCGAGCCCGCCTGCGGCCCAGACGACGTCCTTGTCCGCATCCGCGCGATCGGGCTGAACAGCTCCGAACTGCAGCTGATCAACGGCGAGTGGGAAGGCTATCACCACGGGCGGACGCTCCCCATGTCCCCCGGCATTGAGGCGGCGGGCGAGGTGATCGCGGTGGGCGAGCGCGTCACCGACCGCGCCGTAGGCGACCGGGTGGCGGTCCACTACTGGTGGAGCTGCGGCGTCTGCGACCAATGCCTCGACGGCTGGGAGAACACCTGCCTCCAGCGCCGTCAGTTCGGCCGCACCGTCGACGGCGCCTATCAGGAGGTCGCCCGCGTTCCGGCCCAGTTCGCCATCCCGTTGGCAGACCCGGTCTCCTTTGAGACCGCAGCCGCGCTTTCGACCGCGGCAGCAACGGCATGGCACATGCTGATCCGCCATGGGGAGCTCCGCGCCGGCGAGTGGGTGCTGATTACCGGCGCCTCGAGCGGGATCGGCGTCGCCGGCGTGCAGGTGGCGCGGCTGGCGGGAGCGCGGCTGATCGGCACGGCGGGCTCGCCTGAGAAAGTAGCGCGGCTGCGCGAGCTCGGCATCGAGCATGCCATCGACCACCGCGCCACGCCGGATTTCACACAGCATGTGCTCGAGATCACCGACGGGCGCGGCGTCGACCTCGTCTACGACGTCCCGGGCGCGGCGACGATCCCGCCGGCGCTGCGGACGCTGCGCCCGCGGGGGCGGCTGATCCTCGGGGGCTACATGTCAGGCAAAGTCGCGCCTCTCGACCTGATCGCGGCCATCGCCAAGGAGTGGCGCATCTTCGGCTCGGCAACGTGGACACGCCCCGAACTGCGGCATGTCCTCGACCTCGTCGCGCGGGGCGCGCTCGTCCCAGTGATCGACTCGGTTGTGCCGTTCGAGGCGCTGCCGGCAGGGCTGCGCAAGATGGAGCGGCGCGACCTGTTCGGCAAGATCGTCGTGACAGTCTAACCCCTGCTCAGCGCAGCAGCACCCCGGCGATGGTGACCCACGACGTTTTCTCGTTGTCGGCCGGGCACTGCTCGTAACGCAGCACTTCGCCTCGGCTCTCGGCGAGGTAGCGCAAGGTTAGGTAGATCGGCGGCAAACCGCAGTACTTGCGCGCGTCGCGCTCGGCGCGCAGGTCGCCGAAGAACTGCTCGAAATCTCCCGCGCAGAGCGCCGCGAGGGTCCGTTCATCCTGCTCCCGCAGCCGTTCCTGCTCCCGAGCGCGGAACGGCGGGTCGCCGAACGCCGGCCCGACGTGGGCGAGATCTGCTGCCGCGACGACAAGCACCCGCTTGCCAGCGAGCGCCGTGTGCAGCGCATCGAGCAGGGCGGCGAATGTTCGGTCGTGCGCAGGGTCGCGCTCACCCGCGGTGTAGGGGTAGAACGAGCCGCATAGGATCGGTACAATCGGCGTCGGCTTTCCTTCGAGCGCCCAGTGCAGCCAGACCGCCGCCAGCTCGATCGAATGCTCGGTGCGGTGATGCAGTTCTTCGGCGAACGCCTCCTCCTCGCCGATGGCGCGGGCAGCGGCGGCGATCGTCGGCGAGTCGGGCGGGAGAAGCCCAAAGGGCGTCCGGTAGCCGTGGCGGGTGAGGGTGAGCCGGCCGGGGCTGCCGACATGATCGGTGCCGAAGATGACAATCGTGTCGGCAGCGCGCGCCGCCGCAGCCGCCGCCTGCCAGGTCTCACCGTAGACCGGTCCACCGCGGGCGTAGTCGATGTGCGGGCTGATGACAGCGCGGACCCCGTCATCAGCCGGCCTGGTCGGCGGACACCACCCGGCGATTTGGTCAAGGAGGTCATCCACCCGCTCCGGGTAGACAAGACCGGCATGGTAGGGCAGGCGGTGCGGCTGCGCTCGGTACTCAGCAAGCTGCGCCGCCTGCGCGGCGAAGAACCGCTCCGATTCGAACACGAGCGCTTCGTCCAGTTCGTCGACAATCTGCTGGACGTCGTCGACGCGGACCGCCTCGCCGGTCCGCAGCTGAAGCGCTGCCGCGAGGGTGGGAATGTCGCGCGTGCCGTCGCAGAGCGAGAGGAGGAGCGCGACCGCTGGCGGCGCGAGGATCGGCCCCGGCAAAAACCCCTGCCGATCTTGGAGCAGCAGCATCGGCTCGCCCTCGTGGCGGACCCAGCGCGCATCGAGCGAACGAAGACGTGGCTTCATGCGAAATCCGGCTGTCGCTTCTCGCGAAACGCCCGCAGTCCCTCGCGGCCGTCGCGGCTATTCAGCAGCAAGCTTTGACTGACAATTTCATCTTGCAGCACATCACCGAGATCGAGCAAGAGACCGCGTTCGAGCGCGCGCTTGGCGACCGCAAGCGCGAGCGCCGGGCCGCGCGCGATCCGCTGCGCCAGCGCCAGCGCTTCTGGAAGCAGCCGGTCGGGCGGCAGGACGCGGTTGACGAGGCCGATCCGCTCGGCGTCAGCCGCCGAAATGAGGTCGCCGGTAAACGCCAGTTCGTACGCCTTCGCGAGACCGACGAGGCGCGGCAGGAAGTAGCTGGCGCCCATATCCGGACCGAGCCCGACGCGGGCGAAAGTGAGCCCGATGCGCGCCGTTTCCGCCATCAGCCGGATATCGGCAGCAAGGGCGACTGAGCAGCCCGCGCCGGCGGCATCGCCGTTAATGGCGGCAATCACCGGCTTCGAAAGCGAGCGGAGCAGCGCGATGAAGGCGTGCGACTGAGTGAAGCGGCCGACAGCAGCTTCGACCGTCTCGTCCAGGTCGAGCACCTCGTCGACATCGGCACCGGCCGAGAAGGCGTTGCCCGCGCCCGTGATGATGAGAACGCGAAGCGCCGAGGTACTCTCAACGTCACGCACGATCAGGCTCAATTCAGCATAGGTTTGGAGCGCCAAGGCGTTGCGCTTCTCCGGCCGGTTGAGCGTAGCGATCGCAACGGGGCCTTGGCGCTCGTACAGAACGTGATCCATCAGGTCCTCGCGGCAGGTGGCGTGAAATACGGGATGATATCGCGGCCGAGCGCTTCGAGCTGCTCGGCGATCTGCTCGACCGGGCCGACCGGACGCATCACGAATTTGGTCGCGCCCACTGCGATGTACTGTTCAACGGCGTTGCGAACGTCGGCGACGGTGCCGAGCGCATAGTACGGCTGATCAAGCGAGGCGCCGCGAAGGCGCGCCGGCCGCAGAAGGTGGGCCGCGGCTCGTTCAATAGCCTCCTCACGCCTGCTCGCGACATGGTAGAAGAGCAGCGTGCCGAAGTGGTCGCGCTCGATCGCGCGCTGTGCCTCGCGCTCATAGCGATGGATTGCCGCCACTCCCTCGGCGAACTCCTCAGGGGTGACAAACGAGGGCAGCCAGCCGTCGCCGAGCGTGCCGGCACGCCGGAGCGCCGCCTCAGTCTGTCCGCCGATCCAGATCGGCACCGGCTGCTGGACCGGCTTAGGCTGCAGCGCAATCTCCTCCACCTGAAAATAGCGGCCATGGAACGTGACGCGTTCTTCGGTCCAGAGCCGGCGCATCAGGACGATCGCTTCATCGGCGCGGCCCCCGCGCTCGTGCTTCGGGACGCCGCAAGCCTGCCATTCCCGCTCATCGTCCGTGCCGACGCCGACCGCGAGCAGCATCCGGCCGCAGGAGAGAAAATCGATCGTCGCGACCTCTTTCGCGAGGAGAACGGGCTGGCGAAGCGGGAGGACAAGAACGCTCGGCCCAAATTTCATTCGGCGCGTTCGGCCGGCGATCGCGGCGAAGGTAGTGATCGGCTCCAGGCTGGGCTGAGGCCCCATCACGCGGTCCGAGATCCAGATCGAGTCGATCCCCTCGCGCTCGCAGAGATCGACCCACTGCCAGAAACGATCGGGCCGCCGGTCAGGCACGGCGGCGAGACCGACGCCAAGCTTGATCGCCGAGGACTGCGGTGCGGTCACGCTCCTCCCTTGCCTCCCGCCAGCCAGCCCAGAATGGCCGTGCTGAAACGCTAGGCCGGTGTCTCTCCCTGCGGTTTCGGCGCGTCGAGCTGCGCCGCGGGCTGCCCGGTGGTGCCGAGGACGCGAGCGCGCAGTCGCGCCATCTCCTCCTCGAGTTCGCTATCCCCCTCAAGCGCAGCGAACTGGTCGTGGTAGTCGATCTGCTGGAGCTCCATGTTGGCAGCCGCGCGCGCTTCAGCAAGCCGGATACGTTCTTCCATCCGGGCGAGTTCGCTGCTTGGGTCGATGGCCGAGAATTGACGCAAGGTGCGCGTCACTTGCTCCCGCGCTTGGGCGGCCTTATGCCGCGCGATCAGGGCGTCGCGCTGGCGAACCGCGTTCTCATACTTGCTCTGCAGCGCTTGGAGATCGGCCTTTAGCCGCTCGACAACCGCGTTCTGGGTCTGCCACTGCGTGAGCGCGAGGTCGAGGTTCTTCTGGTAGTCGAGCTTGCGCCGGACAGCCTCGCGGGCGAGCTCTTCCATATTGCGGGAGAGAGCGAGCTCCGCCTTCCGCTCCCATTCGGCGACAAGCTTCCGATGATCTTCGACGTCGGCGCGGAGCATCCGCTCGCGCGCGATCATCTCGGCCACTTGGCTGCGTGCGTCGTTGATCGCGCCCTGCATATCGCGAATGATCTGGTCGAGCACTTTCTCGGGGTCTTCGGCTTGGTCGAGCAAGGCATTGAGGTTCGCCCGAATAAGCGTGGAAAGGCGGTCGAAGATGCTCGCCACGCAATCCTCCTCGGCGGCAAGATAGGTCCGCTAGGAGCCAACGCCGCAGTGTCGCTCCCGGTTCCCGACCATTGTAGGCGATCCTGTCGCGACGCTCCGAAGCAGCCGGTCCCCCGTACGCTGCCTTGCCGGAGCCGAACTCATCGTCCCGCTAGCGAAAACCCTGCCGCGCCGCTCGCCGATGTCCCGGCGTCGCCGCGCCGGCGCAACAAGCATCGATCGTCGCAGCTCGAGATGCCGCCGACCAGCCGACAAGGCGGTCCTTCTCCTCGGCCGCGAGGCCGATACGCTCTGGCACGAGCGACACCAGCCGGCAGAAGAGGCGGATGGAGGGCTGACGACGGGATTGCCGCGCCCGCCGCTCCGGGCTCGCAATGACGGCTTCTTGACAGAGCGCCTGCCTGCTATGACGGCTTCGGGGAAGGACAGTCGCCGGTTGGCAGCACATTGTGCACGTCCGGCAAGGGCGCCGTCTCGGCTGGACGGGTCCTCGCCGGACAGCTTGGAAAGCGGTCAGCATCGGCCGAGGGCGCGGCCGGGCGAGGCGGCGTCAGGGCGCTCGCTGCTAGTGCCGGCGCGATGAGCACCGTTGCGGCGCGACGGGCTGGCGATGACAGCGGAGACGCGTTCCACGTCGTTGCCGGGGAACTCGACCATGGCGGTCTTCGGTGGTTGCTCTGGCGAGGGCGGGGCCACGCCTGCGGTGCGGCCATCCAGCGCCGGTCTACGCCTCCGCGCCGAGCAGCCGGTCGCCGCTGACCGGGCCGAGGAGAATAGCATCGACCAGCGTTCCGGCTGGCAGCGGTGTCGTGCCGGCAGGGACGATGACGAGCGCGTTCGCGCCAACCAACGAGCGCAGCCGCGAGGAGCCCTGAGGGCCCGTGGTGCGAACGACCAGCCGACCGCCCTCCCAGCGGGCAACAGCACGCTGATAATCGGGACGGTCGGGCGCGGGGCGAAGCGGCTCGCCCGCCACCGCCTCCACGAGCGCCGGCAGCACCTCCTCCTCGCCCGCGAGCCGCCGCAGCGCCGGGCGGACAAACAGCGCGAGGCAGACATAAGCGGACACCGGGTTGCCGGGCAAGCCGAAGAGCAGCGTCCGGCCGGCTGTCGCGAAGGTGAGCGGCTTGCCCGGCTTGAAGGCGATCCGGCCGAAGTGCAGCTGGCCAAGCTTGGCGAAGATCGGCTTGATCAGATCGTGCGTCCCCACGGAAACGCCGCCGCTTGTGACGACCACATCGGCACGCTCGATACCGCGCCGGATCAGCGCCTCCTGCTCTTCAGCAACATCGCGAGCGATCCCGAGAAACTCGCCTTCGAAGCCCCACTCTGCAAGTGCCGCGAGCGCTGCCGGAGCGTTGCTGTCGCGGATCGCCGGGCCGGTCGGCGTGGCATCGGCGTCGACGATCTCATCTCCGGTGGTGAGAATAGCGACGCGCGGACGGCGATGGACCACAACGTCGCGGATGCCGAGCGCGGCGAGCAGCCCGATCTCAACGGGGCCAAGGCGCGCGCCGGCGGGGATCGCTTCCTCGCCGGCGCGCATGTCCGAGCCGATCGGCCGCAGGTTGTCGCCGGGTTTCGGCAGCACTTCCGGAATGACGACCCCATCACGCAGCTCGGCCCACTCAAACATCACGACCGCGTCGGCGCCGGCGGGAAGCGGAGCGCCGGTCATGATCCGGACACATTCTCCCGGGCCGATCGGTGCGGCGCTCGTCCCAGCACGCACCTCGCCGCGGAGCCGGCGCGGCGCGACGCCGTCCTCCGCCCGGACAGCAAATCCATCCACGGTCGAGGCGATGAAGGGCGGCTGGTCTTCGGCGGCACGCACCGGCTCGGCGAGGACCCGCCCCAGCGCCTGCTGCCGCGCCACCCGCTCGGCAGGGAGCGGCGCGGCGTGGCGGAGGATGACGCGGAGCGCCTCGTCGACCGGCACCATCGGATACGGCGAGATTTCCGTGGGCATGATCGCGTCTCCTGCACTCGCAGTCTGTGCTCAGAGTATCATTGCAGAGAAGCGTTCTGGTCCAGCCGCGGAGAGCCGATGCCAGCCACCTTGCGACCGTCAGAAGTGGCGCGGGCGCTGAACATCTCGCGCTTCACTGTCTACGCGCTGATCCACCGCGGGGAGCTGCCGGCAATTCGGGTCGGGGGGCAATATCGGATCGAAGCGAGCGCGCTCGCCAAGTTCCGCGAGGCGGGCCGGCTCGGCGCTCACGCGCCGATCGCCGCGGAATTCGTGCTTCGCGGCGCGGGGGTCGTCCGAGCGCTTGCTGCTCCCGGCGATCTCCTCGCCCTCCCCACAACGACCCTCGAGGCGATGCACGGCGCGCGGGTCGGCCTTCAGCGTCACCGCTATCGCGGCGTGCTGCTTCATACGCTGCTTGTTCATCATGGCCTCGTGACCGAAGCGCCGCTTCCCGGCAAAGGAAGCAGGGGATGCAGCGATGTGGTGCGCAGCATTGTCATCGCTCGCGGTCGCGATGGGCGCGCCGCTGTGCTCAGCCTTGCGGAGATCGCGCCGGAATATGGTCGCGTGCCGGCGCTCGTCGCTTGGGAGCGCGATGGTGCTCCGCTTGGAGAGGAGGGCCCGATTCAGCTGGTTGTGCCCTCAGATGGCCTTGGCGGGCGAGGCATTCACGGGCTCGAGTCGATCGAGGTACGGACAATTGAGTGAGGGCGGGGTGCTTCACCTTGACGCCCCGCCACGTTCGGCCTGCTCGGCCCTCGCTTGTCTTGCCGCTCATTGTGCCTCAAGAGCGCTTCGTCACTCGCTCTTCTGCTTCGCTATGCGGCGCCTGTTCATCCGGCCACGCACTCCTCCCGAGCCGAGAGCACTCTCCCAAAGGGGATGGCGCGCCCGCCCTCGCGATACTGAGACGCCCCGCCGACTGCCGGCCGCGGGCGCGCCGCTGCGATCGGGAGTGCCGCGGCTGTCGCTGCACTCCGGCCTCGCAATGCAATGACAGGAAGATAGTCGCGATTTCGTTGCCGAGTAACCAGCGTACGCGGTTAGCTCCTCCTTACTATCGGGCAACAGCGAAGCTCCCAGCCGCCACCACGAGGGCGAACCGTACCCTCCCTCCCCTTCACCTCGCGCCAGTGAGGACGGTCGACGGCGGGCTCCCAGCCGCGGCCGTTACGGCCGAAGCGGGAGCGCCGAGCTAGCTTCGCTTCAGCAGCCCGATTTGGATGCTGCGCTTTGTCTTGACATACCAGTTTGGCAGCGAGCGGAAGCGGTCGGAGGGTTCGAAGAGGAGGCGCAGCGTCACGCCATTCACTTCGCGGTCGACCACATAAGAGGAAAGCGGATAGTAGAGCAGAATGCTCGGCACATCCTCGGCGAAGATCGCTTGGAACTCGGCATACGCTTTGGTGCGTTCGAGCAGGTCCGAGCTGCTGCGCGCCCTCTCGAGCAGCTCATCAACGCGACGATTGCTATAGGAGACGAAGTTGAAGCCGCCCGGCCGCGCCTGCGAACTGTGCCAGTTGCTGTAGCCATCGGGGTCGCCTCCGGGGTCGAGGCCAAACAGCACGGCATCGAACTGGCGCGGCGAAAGGAAGCGCTCTATCAGGCCGCTGTAGCCACTCGCCGACACGTCGGCGCGGATACCAACTTGCCGGAGCTGACGAGCGATCTCTTCGGCAGCGCGGATGCGCGCTGGGTCGTCGTTAGTGAGGAGAGCGAAACGGAACCGCTCCCCATTCCTCTCGCGGATGCCATCAGCGCCGGGCACCCAGCCCGCTTCGCTGAGGAGCCGCCGAGCGCGGTCGGGATCGTGCTGGAGCTTCTGGAGCGTTGTATCGGCAGCCCACGTCCCCGGAGGAACCGGCGTGTCTGCGACGATCCCCATCCCCTCAGCCGCGATTTCAACGATCCGCTGGCGATTGAGCGCGTAGCCAATCGCTTGACGCACGGCCTTTTCGCGGAAGAACGGCGAGCGGTTATTGAGAAAGAGGATGGTGAAGTTCGCGCGCGGCGCCGTGTAGACGCGGTAGTCCTTGCTCTTACCAAGGCGAACGAGGTCGACATCGGTCACGCCGGCGGCGCCCTGCACTTCGCGCAATCGCAGCGCGTTCAAGAGTGCCTGCCGGTTCGGGTAGAACCGCATCCGGAAGGTGCGCAGATACGGCTTCTGGCCGTAATAGCCAAGATGCGCGTCGAGCGTAATCGCCTCGTTGCTGATGTCGCGCACTCTCCACGGTCCAGTCCCGATTGGATTGGCACGGAAAGGATGGTCTGGCAACGCTTCGGCTGGCACGTCCTTCAAGAGATGAAATGGCAGCAGGCCGACCTGGAGATTGGTGATGAACGGCGCAAACGCCTCACGCAGTCGGAAGCGGACGGTGTAATCATCGACCTGCTCGACCGTAATGTTCTTCCACGTCTCGGCCAGATCCGGCGGACCTTGGAACTTCGGATCCTGGATCGCCCGAATGGTGAACACGACATCGCGCGCCCCAACCGGCGTGCCGTCATGCCAATGCGCATCGCGGCGCATCTGGACGACGACCGTCTTGCCGTCAGGCGCAATCTCCCACTTGGCAGCCAGTTCGGGGACTGGTTCGCCGCGCTCATTCAGGCGGACGAGACCGGTGAAGAGGAGCGAGGCAAGGTCGCGGTCGACATCGTTGAAGCCCGCAAGGATGGGATTGATGGTAAGGGGGCTGCCAACAACGCCTTCGACAAACGTGCCGCCGCGGTCTGGCTCTGTTTCCGTGCTGAGAATGACGGCAAGCGCCGCGACGGAGCCGGTAACAACGACGCAGCCGATCAGCGCAATAAGAAGAGGAACGCGCAGCGCCCGCAGCACGGGGTTCATCGTATTCCTCGCCGGGCGCGGCGGTCGCTTTTCCCTCGGTTCGGGCAGCCGCTCTTATGGCGCGAGAAAGGTCTTCGCCCGGGCGTCATGCGCGACGAAGGGCTACAGTTCGATGAACCGCACGCTCAGCATCGAGAAGAGGAGAAAAACAATCGCGAGGACGATCGTCAGTTGAAAGAGCGTACGATCGAGCCCGCGGCGCGTGCGATAGATTGAGGAGTCATTGCTGAACGTGCCGGAAAAGGTCATGCTCTTGGATTGGAGCATGATCACCACGATCAAGGCGATCGCGGCGACGATCTGACCAGCTTGAAGGTACGGGGTCATGCCATCCTCGCAGTTCCGGACGGGCGTTCCATTTTGCGGATAATAGCATCGTCCCGGCAGCCCTTCAAATCCGGGTCGGCGCGGGCAGCGAGCCGGCGATGAACGCGCAGCCTAGAGCATGACAGGGATAGGCGTTCATGCCCCCAGTCTACCCAACCTCCCACCCCATCTAGGAACCGCTCTTATCGAGGGAGGCCAGCATGGCGAGGCAGCAGCAAGTACGCTGACAACGGGGCAAACGGCCGTGGAGGCGGCGAAGTGAGCGGGTCGCGCCGCCAGAACCGGAGCACCAGCACTCGCAGGGGGCACGCAGTGCAGGGCCCCGACCGACTATTCCGCCACCCCGCGCCGATGAGCAGACGCGCCGCGGCAGCGACGCGATGATCGGGACGCTTGGGGCGGCCGCCTGCCTACGCTGCGCCTTGGCTATGCTCTCGCAGCAGCGCAGCCCGCTGCTCGAGCGCCAGCATGAGCGCCCGTACCCGGTCGATCGTTCTCTCAAGAGCCTTTGGGCTGCGGCGGATTGCGCGGTCGAGCATTCCTTGGTGGACTGCGTGCAGCAAGCGCTCGATCTCGTCGTCGAAGGTGCCCAGCCCGCGAATGAAGCGCGGCCGCCCCTGAAGCGGAACGCCTTCCCCGACCGTGTCGTTCGGCAGCGGGGTCACGCTCTTCTCGCCCTCATCCTCGTCAGCGGGCAGCTCTTCGTCGACTGGAGGCAGGGGCAGGACGCGACCGGCAAGGGAGATCGCCTCGAGCGCGCTAAGGGTGCGCCGGCGCGCCATCTGCTCGGCTGCGTCGCGGACAGCAGCAGCAGAGAGGTCATACTGAACAGCGACGCGCGCGAGTTCGATCTGACGCTGCGGCTGCGAGAGAAGCCGCAAGTGCTGCGCCTGACTGACGGAGAGCTCCTCGTCTTGGAGGAGGTCGCGCACCTCGGCGGGAAGCTCGCGCAGCTGCAAGTAGCGCTGCACTGAGCGGGCCGAGAGACCAACCAGCCGACCGACCCGCTCATCCAGTTCGCTCTCGCTCAACCGAGGATCGCGCTGCGCCATGCGCCGGCGGATCAGCGCGAGGCCTTCCGCCTGCTCCATATCGCTGAGCTGCCGCCGCTGCATATTCTCGACGAGCTGATGAATGAGATACTCCTCCTCAGCCCGTTCCTCGAGGATGATGCAGGGCACTTCTTTCAGCCCGGCGAGAATGGCAGCGGCGCGGCGACGATTGCCATAGACGAGCCGATAGCCGTCTCCCACCTTCCGAACGCCAAGCGGCTCCAGCACGCCGAACTCGCGGATGGTAGCGGCGAGCCCCCGCAGGTCACCCTCCTGCCGGCGGACGTTCGGGTCCGGGACAAGGAGGTGCGGGTCGAGATAGACGATCTCTCGCGGCACGTTCATCGCTCGCTCCTCACACTGTCCGCCTTGCTGCCTAAGATACCATATCTAGTGGATGACTGCCAACTTTCTCCTAGATATGCCCGTCATGACGCGATGATCCATCTCTCGAGACGCGGCGCCGCCGTCGAGATCGCCGCCAATCGACCGCCGCGTCGCTCTTGTGACGAAGATTTTTCCCTATTGCGCGCTTGCCCGAGCCAGCCTCTTCAGCGCTGACAAGCAGAGACCTGCGGCGCTCTACTCTCTTGCGCCCCGCGATCGAGATTGCGGCCGCCGCGCCCAGCCATTCCGATACTCTCCCCGCCCGTGCCCACTCGACCCCTTGCTGCACTAGCTCCTCGGCAACGCGAGCAGCGTCCTCGCCCCCCTACCCGTGAGCATTCAAGCGGGATTGCCGCGGCCGTCGCTGCGCTCCGGCCTCGCAATGACGGCGCCTTATTGCGCGCAGATCCTCAACGAGACGATTGCAACTGCAGACTTCGGGCTCAGCAAGGCTGCCCTCGCAAGCCAGCCCGAGCAGCGCTTTCCGCCCCCTCCCCCGACAAACCGGCCCGCGCAGCAGGGCACCGGCTGCAGGCTGGCGCAAGCGGCCTCCCTTTTCCCCCAGATGAACCGCCGCTCAGCACGACCACGGTTGCAGGCCAGTGCAAGCGCACTCTTCACGCCGCTGCGGGACAAACCGGCCCTGCTCAGCAAGGCCATCGTTACAAGCCAACGTAAGCAGCCTCTTTGCTCTTTTCCCCAGACAAAACGATCCCGCCTAGCAAGACTGTCGTTGCGAGGCGGCCGCAGGCCGCAGCGGCAACCCCGACCAGACACCTGCCTGATAGCTCGGCGCATGCGGCGCGACCGCAAAAGGGACCAGTGCGAGACCTCGGCGCAACCGACACGCCGGCGCGCGACGGAAGATGCGCTTCCTAGCTGCCCCGAAACGCGCCGCCCTGAAAGGCACCCCTGCGGTTTCGAGCGGATTGCCGTCGCTGCCGCAGAGAACGGCAGGGCAGCGACTCAGGAACAGCCAAACCGGCGCGGTGCCTGCGCTCGCACCAACGCAAGACCAGAAGCGACTGAAGCGCGCCTTGTCACCGCGCGACAGCAGCGACAGCGCTTCAGCGGCTCGCGAAAAAGGCGTCCCACCAGCGTTGAGGGTTGCTCCGCTGGTCGAGAGGGAGCGGGGCAGCTTGACGCGACGTCGCCGCTGCGTCGGGCTTGACCACCACCACAATCGGGATTTCAGTCGGCTTGATAAAGCCGAGCTCTTCGCGCGCCACTCGCTCGACAAACTGCTCTGTCTTCAAATATTCGCGCTGCCGGGTTAACTCGAGATGACGGGCTTGGAGCTGCTCAATCTCAAGGCGCAGCCGCTCAGCTCGACCGCGCAGTTCGTGGATCTCCATCGCCTTGCGTGCCGCCCCGTAGCCAAAGTACGTGACCAGCGGGAGCGTCAAGATCAGCACCACCTGGGTTGCCGTGAGGGGAAGCGTCCGCATGCCTGCATTCTACGCATGGTTGCTTGCTTACGAAAGCGGTTTGTCTCCTTCGCGTAGCGCGCTTCTTACCGCGCTCGCAGAAGAGCGCGTCCTCGCGTCGAGCGAGCAGCGCGCCCTCCCGGCGTGGAGCGCTCGCTCCGCCGATCGCTTGCGCACTCTCGACGACGCCCCTTCGAACGCAGCAGCGCCTTCACTCCGGGAGAACGAGCGGACGCCGCTCCCTTGTTCGACCCGTCGCCCAGCAGGAATGGCCACGGCGCTGCCTCCGGCCTCGCGCTCGTGACGGATGGTCACTGCGAAATCCCGCAGAGGGAACGCGCCAACGACACCCTGCGAGGCACGCCGTTGTTTGCGCGAGCGGCGTCCATGACGCAAGCAGTGAGGACGACGGACCGGCTCCCGCTAGGTCGACGGCAAGGACAAACGGCGCATGACGAGGCACCGTAACCGTATTCCCGCGGCATAACCGCTTTCACCGGACGATACTGTCTGCTAGCTCCCCTCGCTGCCTGCACGCTGAGAGAGGAGCGCGCTGTCGTTGCGCTCATCGCGGCTTCTGGTTTGCCACTCTGGCAGTGCCGCCGCTCATGTGCTGCTCGTTTCGGGGCTGCGTGAGCGCAACGACGCAGCCGTTCGGGAGTGCCACGCAGCACGCTTCCCGATCCCGGGGCTCTCCACAGCGCGAGCGCAACTAGCCGTTATTCGGGATTGCCGCGGCCGCTTCGCGGCCTCGCAATGACAGCGCAGAACGAGCGCTGAGGACTGCCAACAGCACAGTCATCGCCGCCCGGAATCATCCCGGCGCGCAGTGACGGCGCAGAACAAGCGTCGGGGGCTGCCTTGCAGGCGCAACGTCGCTTCGCCATGAGAAGGCACTCGGACTGCCCTCGCTCCTCCGAGCAGGGCGCTGTTCTGACGAGAGCCGTGAAGAGGAGCGCGGCGAGGGTATGCACCGCTCTCGACCTTTCTCCTCCGCCTCCCGCCTGCCGCAGCAGCTCACTCGCAACGATGACGCTCGGAGCGAGTTGCGGGACCGGATTTCAGAGGACCCATCGGCCTGCGTGGGCCGATGGCGGGGACGATCGTGCAGGAGCGAACTCCGAGCGCGCGCGAACCGCCCGCTCAGCAAGGCCACAATTGCAGGCCAGAATGAGCGGTGCCTCTTATCTCGCCG
>JANWZD010000020.1 GCA_025054935.1 Dehalococcoidia bacterium
GGCGCGCCCGATGACCGCTCTGACGGCGCAGGAAGGAGCTCGCCCCCACTCCATCTCATGCCACGCAATGACGAAAAAGACCACCGCGCCGCCGCGACAGCAGAGCGCCCGCCGTCACCGTCGTTGCGAGGGATGACCGACCACTCCCACCGCCGCCGCATTCTGGGCGATGACGGAGCGCCCATGGTCACCGTCGTTGCGAGCCGGCCGCAGGCCGGCGCGGCAACCCCGGCCGCATTACCACCCTCCACGCTCGCGAGACGCCGCTCCCGGCCGGGATTGCCACGGCCCGCCTTGCGGCGGGCCTCGCAATGACGGGGAGAAGAGTGCCGCGGCCAGCACCTCTCCGCGAAAAGCTGTAGCGATGCGGCGGCGCGCCGCTTGACAGGGCTCGGCGCGGCGGCTACGGTGCACCCGCTAATATCTGCAACGCGAGGTGCGCTATGGGCATGCCATCCGTCGACGAGATGAAACAGATCGTCCTCGACTTCTGCAAGCCGCCGCGAACCTCCCACATGATCACCATCGACAAGAACGGCATCCCGACCGGCCGGACGCTCGGCGCGACGCTCAACCCGGATATGACGATCGACATCATCACCATCACCGATCTCGGCTTTAAGCGCATCGATCAGGTGCGGCGCAATCCGGGCGTGCTCTTCATCTGGTGGGAGCGCGGCGTCGACCAGGGGCCGGTGCCGCGCGTCGTCTTCGCCAAGTGCACCGCCGAAGTGCTTACTGGCGACCCCGTTCTCGAGTGGTACGACAAGCAGGTTGCTGCCGGCCGCAAATTCGAAGGCACCACGCGCGAGCAGGCCGCCGAGAAGTGGGCGCTTATCCGCGCCAAGGTGAAGCAGTTCCGCGCCGAAGGCTTTACGCGGGAGGGCGAGCAGCTGGAGCGGCATGAGATCCGCTACGGCTTGACGTGGAAGCCCTAGGCGCTGCCGCGGAAGCCGCCATGGTGCCTGACTGGATCGTCGCCGGCGCCGGCCACAACGGCCTGACTGCCGCCTGTTACCTCGCGAAGGCGGGCGAGCGCGTTCTGGCGCTCGATCAAGCCGATGTCGCCGGCGGCGGCGCCTCGACGCGCGAATGGACGCTCCCGGGCTACAAGCACAACCTGCACGCGATGCGGGTGCGCGGCCTCACAGTCGGCCCCGTCTACGAAGAGCTCGAGCTGGCGCGCTACGGCGTCGAGCTTGTGCTTCGGGACGAGTTCAGCGCCCACGTCTTCGACGACGGCCGGGCGATCGTGCGCTACGTCGATCTTGAGCGCACAGTGCGCGACATGGCGCGCTTCTCGGCCCGGGATGCCAAGGCGTATCGCGACCTCTTCTTCGAGACCCAGGACCTGCGCGAGTCCGCGCGCCGCCGCCGGGCCGGCTGGCCGGCGCCTCCCAGCGGTCCGCCGCCGATCGACCCCGACCGGCCGCTCTCGGCGACACTCAACCGCTGGTATCACAGCTCACTCCTTCAGGTCGTCCGCGAGGTGTTTGAGGACGAGCACGTTCAGGTCTTCATGCGCGGCAGCGCCCAAGCGGTCTCCTATCCCGCCGACGTTCCTCTCACCGGTCTCGACCTTGTGCTCGGCATCATGGCGATTCACTCTTCCCCGCTGCATCTCATTCGGGGCGGCTCGGCGATGGTTGCGCGCGCTCTCGAACGCATCCTCAGCGAGCATGGGGGCGCAGTGCGGACCAATGCTCGTGTCCGCGAGATCGTGGTCGAGGGGGGCCGGGCGGTCGGCGTTCGGCTTGAGACGGGCGAGGAGATCCGCGCCGCGAAAGGCGTCATCGCCGGCTTCGGGCATAAGGTGCTGCTTGAGACCGTCGACCATGCCCTCCTCCCGGATGACTTCGTCCGCCCGATCGAACGGTTTCGCGGCGAGGAGATCGTCCTTTTCGCCGTCCACGGGGCGGTCGAAGGGCCGGTCCACTACCATGCCGCGGCAGATAACCCGGACGTCGACCGCTGTCTCGATGTCACCTTCGGGCTGAACAGCCTGCTCGATCTGGTCAAGCAGTACAACGACTGCCGCGAAGGCGCGCTCCCCCGCGTGCTCGGCGGGTTCTGCGATATTCCCTCGGTCTGGGACCCGAGCTACGCCCCGCCCGGCGGACATGTCATCGACATCGGCATCAATGTCCCCTACCGCCTTGCTGGGGGACCAGAGCGCTGGGACGAGGTGGCCGCCGATCTCGGCGCCCGCTTGGTCGACAGCTGGCTCCGCTATGTCGATCTGCCGAAGTCGCGGATCCTAAAGACATTCCCCTACAGCCCGCTCGATATCGTGCGCGGCAATCCCAGCTTCTTCGAGGCGTCGCCAATCCAAGGGTCGGTGCTCCCCGACCAAATGGGGATCTTTCGGCCGGCCTACGGCTGGGCAGAGTACGCGACGCCGATCGCGGGACTGTACGTTGCCGGCTCGACGGCCCATCCGATGGGCGGCATCAGCGGCATCCCCGGTCGCCACTGCGCGACGCGCATCGCTCGCGACTACGGCATCCCAGCTTGGTGGCCGTCCTTTCTGGTACCATAGCAGCTATGCAGCGCAAATCGGCCCGCCCGCGCACCGCCAAGAACGCGCCGCTCACCGCTTGGGACCACGTTCAGCTTGCCCGCCATCCGGCGCGCCCGTATACCCTTGATTATGTCAAATACTGTTTCCGCGATTTCGTCGAGCTGCGCGGCGACCGGCTGTTTCGTGACGACCGGGCGATTGTCGGCGGCCTTGCCAAGCGCGGCGAGCGGACCGTCGTCGTGATCGGCCACCAGAAGGGGCGCACCGCCGCCGAGAATGTCGAGCGCAATTTCGGCATGCCCCAGCCGGAAGGCTTTCGCAAGGCGCTGCGCTTGATGAGGCTGGGCGAGAAGTTCGGCGTTCCGGTGATCACCTTCATCGACACGCCGGGCGCCAGCCCGGATAAGGAGGCCGAGGAGCGCGGGCAAGCGAAGGCAATCGCCGACAATTTGCTGGCAATGGCCAGCCTGCGCGTGCCGCTCATCGGCGTCGTCATCGGCGAGGGAAACAGCGGCGGCGCGCTTGCTATCGGTCTCGTTGACCGGCTCTTGATGCTTGAGCATGCCTATTTTTCTGTCGTCTCCCCGGAGGGGTGCGCCTCGATCCTCTGGCGTGACCCGAAATATGCGCCGGACGCTGCCGAGGCGATGCGGATCACGGCGCGTGACTTGCTCGATCTTGGGCTGATCGACGAAGTGATCCCCGAGCCGGGCAATGGCGCCCACGCCGACCCCGCGGCGGCAGCGCGTGCGGTCGGGCAAGCGCTCGACCGGCATCTCGCCGAACTGACTGCCCGCCCAATCGAAGCGTTGCTCGAAGCGCGCTACGCGCGCTACCGCGCTTTTGGGGTCGTCCTCGACCCCGCGTCGGTGGCGATGGGCGTCTAGCCCATGGAGACGGACGAGATCGCCGCGTCTCCAGCGGCGCAGACGCCGCCTGAACCGGCTTCCGCTGAGGAAGAACAGCTGATCCTTGCCAGCCAAGCCGGCGATATTCAGGCCTTCAACCAGCTGATCGAACGCTATCAGACGCAGGTCTACAACCTGTGCCGCCGAATGCTCGGCGACCCCGAACTTGCTGCCGATGCTACCCAAGAGACGTTTCTGAACGCGTTTGAGCACATTGGCCGTTTCCGCGGCGGAACGTTGAAGACGTGGCTGCTCCGCATTGCCGCGAACGCCTGTTATGACGTAATGCGCCATCGGAAGCGGCGCCCCGCGACGTCGCTCGATGAGATCCTCGATGACGAAGACGACCCGAAAGACTTCGCAGGGAACGGCGAGCTGCCGGAGCAGTTCGCCTTGCGCCGTGAACTGCGCCAGCTGCTCCTCCGTGCCTTGAACCAGCTGCCGCCCGAGCAGCGGATGGTGGTCATCCTGAGCGACATCCAAGGGCTCAGTTACGATGAGATTGCCGAAGTGACCCGCGCTGAACTGGGAACGGTGAAGTCGCGGCTGTCGCGCGCGCGCGCCAAGCTGCGCGACTTTCTTGAGCGCCACCGGGAACTTTTACCCCGGGACTATCGTCAACAAGAGTAAGGCGGCAGCGCCACTCCGGCGTGGCCGATGAGGCATCGCTTCATTCCTCTCGGCGAGGCTATGATGACCGATCAGTCATTGCGCCAAGTGCTTGCGGCGTGTCTTTCGGAGCGTGGCCTTCCTCAAGAAGTGGAAGACCATCTTGCCGAGTCGGCAGGCAGTGATGAGGAACGGGTCGAGCTGCGGTTGACCGTCCTCGCGCTGCGGCAGTTATCAAGTGCAGCGCTTCCCCGTTCATTCGCCCTCGACGAGCTGAGCGTTGCGCGCTACCGTCGCCGCCGGCGCGCGCGGCCGCTCGCATGGGCCCTGCGCTCGCTCATCGCCGCGGCAGCCGTGCTCTTTCTGGTCGTCGGCGCCGGCGATCTCCGTCAAGCGCTCGATCCTCCCGCGCCGGTCCCTCCTCTTGCGGCTACCTCGCAGACCCAAGCGCTTGCCGCCGAAGTGGCGACCGACTCGCTGGCCTCTCGCGGCGGAGGCGCAGTGCCCGCGCTGCCAACCGCGGTCTATCGCGGGCTGGAAGTCGCGCTCGTGAGCGTCGCCGCGGCGGCCGGCGGCGCGCTCTGGTGGCTGTCGCGCCGCACGCGCGCCTGATGGTCCGCCTGCGCGCGCTAGCAGCGCTTGGCGCGCTCCTCCTTGTCGGCTGCGCGATTGGGCAGCCGAGCGGTTCACCGTCCGTGGAGCCCCCGGTCCCGCCGGAAGCTGCTCCGCTCGTTGCTCAGGCGAAAGCCAAGCTCGCCCTCGAGAAAGGCCGCGATCCGAGTGCAGTGCTTCTGCAGCGCATCGAAGCGACCACCTTCAACGACACCAGCCTCGGCTGCCCAGAGCCCGGACGCAGCTATCTCCAGGTCCTCACCCCTGGCTATATCATCACGCTCCGGCTCGACGCTGCCACGTACACCTATCACGCCGGTCGCGATACGGTTGTTCGCTGCGACGGCAAGTAGCGGCGCGCGGCGGCGACGAGAGACCGGCATCACGCAGCGGGCGGCGCCACCCTCCATGAGCCGCTGCCCGCCTCGCGGTGAGGATCGCTTAGGCGTACTGCTGCAGGTAGGCGATTGCGTCAAACGGCCGGCCGCGTTCGGCGGTCCAAGCGCCGATCTTCGCGTGGTAGTCGACCCGGCGCTCGTCTTTGTAGAAGACGCCGAGGTGCACCTTCTCCTCGGTGAGAGCAAGGCGGATGGCCGCTTCGCGGTCGGTTGGATCGTAGTCCGGAGGCAGGTCCTCCACGAGCGCGTCGAAGTAGTTATAGGTGTTGTTGAACTCGGTGCAGGGGCTCTCGACGTGGAGGAAACTGAAGCCCTTGTGGTTGTAGGCCTCGACGATCAGGTCCTCCAGCTGCTTCGGCTTGGCGCTGTAGGCGCGCCCCACCCAGCCGGCGCCGAAGGCGAGGGCGAGCAGCACGGGCGAGAGCGGCTGCACGACCGCGCCATACGGCGTGCTCTTCGTCTTGTGGCCGAGGGGGCTGGTCGGCGACGTTTGCCCCTTCGTCAGGCCGTAGGTCGAGTTGTCCATACAGATGACGGTCAGGTCGATATCGCGCGCTGCGCCGTGAGGCGTGTGGCCGGCGCCGATGGAGAAGAGGTCGCCATCGCCGCCGAAGACGAAGACCGACAGCTCCGGCCGCGCCAGCTTGAGGCCGGTCGCTACCGGAAGCGCGCGGCCGTGCAAGGTGTGCATGCCGTAGGTCTTGACGAAGTAGGGCAGGCGGGAAGAGCAGCCGATGCCGGAGACGACGACCGTATCCTCGCGCCGCAGCCCGAGGCGCGCCATCGCCTTGTAGGTCGCTGAGAGGACGGCGAAGTCGCCGCAGCCTGGGCACCAGACCGGCTTCACCTCGCTGCGGTAGTCTTTCATCGTCAGCGGGGCGGGGGCGACATCAACCACGGGCTTCCTCCTCGATGCGGGCCAGAATTTCACCGGCGGTGAAGGGCAGCCCGCCGAACTTATTGACATTGATCGTTGCGATGCCGAGCGAGGCGCGGAGGTGACGCGCCAGCTGGCCTGAGTAATTATGCTCCACGACGAGGATCTTCGTTTTGTCGGCGAAGAAGGAGCGCAGCTGGTTCTCGGGCAGCGGGTTCAGCACGCGCAGGTGAAGCGAGACTGCCGGGATCCCTTTGGCGTTTGCGCGGTCGACCGCTTCGAGGATCGCCCCTTCGCTTGCGCCCCAGCCGACGACGACGAGCGGCGCGGTGGGATCGCCGTGGAGCGGGAGGGGCTCCTGCTCGAGCTCAGCGCGCAGCGTCTCCAGCTTGCGGAAGCGCTTCAATGTCATCGCGACATGATTGTCGGCGTCAAGGTCGGGGTGGCCATACTCGTCATGCTCGAGACCGGCCGAGACGAACATGCCGTTTTTCTCGCCCGGGATCGCCATCGGCGAGATGCCGCTCGGCGTGATCTTGTAGCGCGCGTAGTTGGCCAAGTCTTCGGCGGTGGGCGCTTCTCGCTCGTAGACCGGGATCGTCGACAGGTCCGGCATCTGAAGCGATTCTGTCCGGTGGGAGAGCGACTGGTCGGAGAGGAAGATCACCGGCACCTGGTACTTCCAAGCGATGTTGAAGGCGCGGACGATCTGACGGAAGCAGTCTTCGACGGAGCCGGGCGCGATGACGACGCGCGGGAAATCGCCGTGGCCGCCGTAGAGCGCGTGATTGAGGTCCGCCTGCTCGAGCTTGGTCGGCATCCCCGTGCTTGGGCCGGAGCGCTGGGCGTCGACGATGACGAGCGGAATTTCTGACATGCCGGCAAGGCCGGTCACTTCGGCCATCAAGGTGAAGCCGGGCCCCGAGGTGGCCGTCATCGCCTTGACGCCGCCATAGCTGGCGCCGACGACCATGCTCGCTGCCGCTATCTCGTCCTCGGCCTGGATCATCACGCCGCCCAATTTCGGCAGTTCGCGCGCCATCGCTTCCATGATGTCGGAGGCAGGCGTGATCGGATAGCCCGCAAAGAAGCGGCATCCAGCATAGAGCGCGCCGGCGACAATCGCTTCATTGCCGCTCATCACCAAGCGCCCGGGGCGCTTTTCGATTGGCGGCAGGTAATACGGGTCTTGCTTGACGAGGTTGCGCTTTGCGTAGTCGTAGCCGATTTGCAGCGATTCGAGGTTCTTCTGGAGCAGCTCGGCGCGGCGGGCGAGCCGGCTGCGGACGACCCCTTCCAGTTCGGCGGGCTCGAGGCCGAACAGCTGGCAGAGCGCGCCGAGCAGGATCAGGTTCTTTCCCCGCATGAAGTCCTGCTGGCGCGCGATGGCGGTCATCGGCACGGCATACTGCGTCTGGTTATGGCCGTTGGCTTCGGGTTTCACCTGATCTGGGTCGTAGACTAGGACGCCGCCGTCACGCAGCTGGTCCTTGTGGATCTCGTACGCTTCTTGGTTGAAGCAGACGAGGATGTCTGGCGCGTCGCCGAGCGACCCGACCTTCTCTTTTCCGATCCGGATCTGGTACCACGCGTGACCGCCCTTGATCTCGGCAGGGTAAGTGCGAAAAGTGAAAATGTCGTATCCGGCTCGGGCGGCGCCGGCGGTAAACATGTCGCTGGCGCTGATCACGCCTTCGCCACCTTCGCCGCCAAGGCGGATCACGAGATCAGACTGTGGCACTCGGGCATCCTCCTCCAGCGCGTGTCGCGCTGCTCGATGGAACGATATTCAGCGCGGCGATGCGCTCACCGCGCGACACCCGCTCGGCACGACGCGAACGGTCGGCTCCTCGCGCGAACAAGGGGCGGCGCGTCTCAGCAGTGAGGAGCCTCGCCTGCAAGCGGCAAGCACTAAAGAGTAGCAGCCGCTTTCCAACGCGATCAAGCGACCGCTGTTCGATCTGTTGATGGCGCTGGGCTCCTCGGCTCAGCGCCATCATCTGCGTCATCGGCGAGCGCTCAGCTGCGGAAGGACAAGGTGTCGAGTAGCGGCGCGCGATCGAAGCGTTTAACGACGCCCTGCAGTGTCGGCGTGTACATATGGATTTCGGTGGTTTGAACGAGGAAGAGGTAGGGCGGGTCTTCGTGCAGCACCTCGAGCGCTTTCCAGATCAGTTCCTCGCGCTTCTTCGGGTCAGTTTCAGTGCGCGACTGCAGGAAGTAGCGGTCGAATTCTGGGTTCTCATAATACCGCGTTGCCGGCGGCTGCCCTGACCAGAACCAGACGAGCGCGGCGTCAGCATCCATAAACGGCGTCGTTATCAGCCCAGACGCCCAGAGCGGCGCGCGCTGCACCCGGCCGAAAATCTTATCTTCGACCGTGGCCTGATCGACAATCTGGTCGAAACTGGCGCGAATGCCGATCGCTCGCAGCTGATCCTGGACGAACAGCCCGACTTGAGCGATATCCGCACGGTCGACTTTCGCTTCGAGTTTCAGGTCGAAGCCGTTGGGATATCCGGCTTCTGCCAACAGCCGGCGCGCCAACGCCGGGTCGTAGGGATACGGCTTCAGGGTCGGATGGTAGCCGAAGACGCCCGGCTGGAGAAATTGCCCCTGTTCGACTTGGGTATAGCCGCGGTAGATGCTCTTGACGATCGCCTCTTTATCGATGGCGTAGTTGATCGCCTGTCGCACCCGCTTGTCGCGCAACGGCTCGTAGTAAATCGCGGTCATGCGGTAGCCGCCGGAAGAGCCGGCGTCGAGTTGCACTGCCTGAAAGCCGGCGGCCTTCAGCGCATCGACTTGGTCGATCGGCGTGGCGCTGATGTAATGCAGCTCTCCTGAGCGCAGCCCGGCGACACGCGCCGATGCTTCAGGCACATTCTTGATAATCACCTCGCTAAACTTGCTCTTCCGCCAGGGATGCTCCGTGTGGGGGACAAGGACCAGCCGGTCGCCCGGAAAGAACTCTTTCACCTTGAACGGCCCGCTTCCGACCGGCCGCAGAGTGAACTCATCGTCGCCGACACGTTCGAGATAGCCTTTCGGCAGGATCGACAGGTAGGCCATTCGCTTCAGCAGCAGCACGTCGACAGATTTGGTCCGGACGCGCACCGTTTTGTCGTCGATCGCCTCTGCGCCCTCGAGGGTGGGAAAGCGTGAAGCGCCGATCGGGTAGCGCTTCTCGGGGTCGATGGCGCGGTTGACTGAGAACGCGACATCGATTGCCGTGAGCGGGGTTCCATCATGGAACCGGCCATCTCCTCGGAGCGTGAACTCGTAGGTCTGCGGGTCGATCACTTTCCACGCCGAGGCGAGCATCGGCTGGACATCGCGGCCGGTCGGGTCTTGGGTCAGGAGCTGTTCGAAGATGTCGAACCGCCGCCCCTCCATACCGATCGAAATAAACGGATGCAGCGTCGGCTGCAGGAAGGAGAACCCCCAAACGAATCGTTGCGGCTGCGGCGGGGCCGGAGCGCGGCCACCGGTTGGCGATGCGGCGGGGTTCGGCGCGCAACCGGCGACAAGGACGACAAGAGCGAGGACGGCGGCGACGCGCGATCGAAGCATCGTAGAGCGACCTCCCGGCGATACACAGTGCCTTACGGGCATTCAGTATATCATATAGGTCCCTTTACGACAGAATAGTGCGCGCGCTCTCCTTCACGCTTGCGCACCGCGGCGGTGCCAGCCGATGCTTCTCCGGCTCGACGGATTCAGCTGCCGCTCCGGTGGGATTACGCGGCCGCGGTTGTGGCGGTAATGTCGCTGACGAACCGCCGCGCTGGCGGGAGGCGGCAGGGCGCCGCACGCTCAGCGGGCCCGCCGGTTGGGCGCGAGACTGCCCCGACCGGTCTCGGCGGCGGCGCGCAAGAAGGGCGATCAACCGGACTGGTCTTGCTCGCTGACCCGCTCCCAACTGCCGCCGAGCGCCGCGCGCTGGATCGCTACCAGTTCGCGGATGCCCGCCTCGGCGAGGTCGATCAGCCGGTTGGCGGCGGCCCGGTCAAACGGCGCTCCTTCCGCTGTCCCTTGGATCTCGACGAAACGACCGCTCGAGGTCATGACGACGTTGAAGTCCACCGCAGCGCGAGAATCTTCCTCGTAGGCAAGGTCGAGGAGCGGCTCGCCGTCGACAATGCCGACCGAGATCGCCGCAACGGCCTCTTTGATCGGCCAGCGGCTTACCGTCTCCTCCGGCAGCGCGCGCAAGGCGGAGACGACGGCGACGAACGCGCCCGTGATTGAGGCGGTGCGCGTTCCGCCGTCGGCTTGAATGACGTCGCAGTCGATAAGCAGCGTCCGCTCGCCCAGCGCCTCGAGATCGACGACCGCGCGCAGCGCCCGCCCAATCAGCCGCTGAATTTCGACAGTGCGGCCGCCCTGCTTGCCGCGTGCTGCCTCGCGCTCGCTGCGGGTGTGGGTTGCCCGCGGCAGCATGCCGTACTCGGCTGTCAGCCAGCCCCCCTTGCCGAGCCGGAAAGCGGGGACGCGCTCCTCGATGGTCGCCGTGCAGATGACGCGCGTCTTGCCGCACTCGATCAGCGCTGAGCCTTCAGCATGCTCGATATAGCCGGGGATGATCCGGACCGGCCGCAGGGCGTCAGCCGCTCGTCCATCAGCGCGCATCGCGATCCTCCTCAGGGCCAAGCAATTCCGGCGCGACCTCGGCGGCAATCTCGGGCCAATCGCGTTCCCAGACGCGCTGTCCGCGCTCCTCAAACTCGCCGGGCGCCAAGATCCCCTTTTCCTCCAGCAGTTCCAGCAGCGCTCGCGTTCGGACGCGCTGCGAGACGACTTCTGAGGCGAGGCGAAAGAGCAGGTCCAGCACCATCGGCACTCCCCTTATGCGCTCGCGTCCGCTTCGGAGAAGTTCCCGCCGAGCAGCGGGATCCGCAGTCGAGCGCGCTCGCGGATCAGGGCCGCTCGCAGTTCGCCGGTGAACCCCGCGAGGGCGAGCGGCACGTCGCCTTTTGCCTGCGCGAAGACGAGAAATCGCCCCAGCCCGCCCGGCGCAGCTAGCTGGGCGATCGCCTCACGGTTCCACTCCCACGTCGCGAGGTCAAGCGGCCGCACGCTGAGCGCATGCAGATAGGCGTCCAGCCCGAGGTTGCGAAGAAATTCTCGCTGCGTGATCAGCCCAATCGGCTGCAAGCCGCACGCTGCTCCCCACCGGCTCAGCGCCGTGAAATCGATATGCGCGGTCAAGTCTTGCTCGCCGACCCACGCGAGCGGATCGTAGTTGACGGTGCCGCCGTGGTAGCAGGTCAGGGTACCCGCGGCATAGTCTGCGCCGTAGCGCAGCGCTGCTGGATAGCCGTAGTCGATCGTGATCACCCAGCCGCGCCGCAGCGCTCGCCCAATCCGCCGGATCGCGCGCGTGGCGGCGAGGTTCACCTCGGTCTGATACCCCTCTGGCAGGGAAACGCCGACCCGCCGGAAATACGCCGCCAGCTGCGGCGTCGAGGGCGGTCCCTCGATCAAGCAAAGCGCGCCGCCGTTCAGCCCGACATAGCGCTCGCGGAGCCGACCGTCCCGCACCGTGACAAGGTGGACTGGCAGCGCGTCGAAAAACTCGTTCGAGAGGACTACCCCCTCGATGGCGGCCGGCATTCCCCCCCACGTGACGCCGAGTCCAGCAAGCCGCGCGCGCTGGCGCGCCCGCAGCGCGCGGCTCGTCTCGACGATGCGGTAGCGGAGCGCCGCTGCGGCCTGCGGCGCAAGGTAGCGGATTTCCGCGATCAGGCTCGCTGCCAGGCCGCCGTTGCCGCCGCCAAGTTCGACGAGGTCGAATGCCGACGGACGGTCCAGCTTCTCCCAGCAGTCGATCAGCTGACGGGCGAGGAGCGCTCCGAAGAGCGGATGGAGTTCGGGCGAGGTGTGGAAGTCGCGGCCGATGCCGGCGCCGCGGCTGTAGTAGCCCAGCGTCGGGTGGTAGAGGGCGAGGGCCATGAACCGGGCAAAGGTGAGCGGACCGCGAGCAGCGATCTCAGCGGCGATCAGGTCGGCGAGCGGGCTCATAGTGAGGTTGTACGCCACGAGGCCCCGCGCGCGCGAGGCGCCCTCGTCGGGCTCCAGGCCGCGATGCGCCGCTCTTCCCTGCAGGCGGTGCCGTCAGTTGCGCGGGTCGCGCAGGGCAAACCAGAACACGACGGAGGCGAAGCCGATCGCCGCGCCGACGACAGCCCAGCCGGCGACGCCGGTCGCAAGCTGCAGCGCTCCCCCCAAGATGGCGCCGCTCGCCAGGCCGGCGAGCAGCCGGGCGGCGAGAAGCGCGCGCCGGCGTGCGCGTGGCCTCACGGCAGGCGGAGCTCGCCGATGAGCAGCCGTCCATCGCCGGGGCCGACGCGAACTCCATCCCGCGTATACAGGCCGGTCCAGAGGCGATAGTCACCCGCCGGGAGGGGGCCGATCGTCAGTTCGCGGTCGTCAATGACAATCTCTCCGCGGATCCAGCCGCTTGTCGGGATCGCCCCGCCGGGAGGAGCGTCCACTTGGGCGACGATCCGGTCGGCGGCGTCAACGAGATGCAGGAAGGCGACGAGGTCGATGGTCGGCTCGCTCGCTGCCTGCCAGACGAGGCGCGTCCGCAGGCGCTCGCCGGCGCGCGAGGTCGCTGCGCCAACGAGGCGGATCCCGGCGCCGGCGTCGAGGTCGAGACGGATGATGTCCGGGGGAACGGTTGTCTGATGCGGCCGGGACAGGAGGTCGATTGCGCCGAGGGAGGCGACGCCGGCGGGACCAAGAAGAGCGAGCTCGCCTCGGCCGCCATTGCCGAGCTGCCAGCGGCTCGGAGGCAGGCGAAACGGCAGCAGCCGAAATTCGCCCCGCCGCAGCGCCGGGATGGTGATCGGAGTTTCGACCCGGTCGCTGCCCGCTCGCAGGGCAATCCGTGCCTCCACGGCGCCGCCCCCCGCTCCCCGCACGAGCACCCGCCCGGCGAGCGCTTGGCCCGACTGCAGCTGTTCGCTCTCAAGGTCGAGGCCGATCACTTCTACCGCTGGGCTGATGCTTCCCTGGGCACGGCGCGTGAGGGGAGGCGGGGAACGGTCGGAGCGCGGGTCGGGAGCGATGTCGATCGTGCCGATCACTGTGCCCTCAGGAGGACGCATCTCCCCGCGGGCGCTATAGACCACCACTGCGACCTGATAGCGGCCCGGTGCCAAGCCGACGGGGAGCTCGAGCCGGCGCGGGTCGCGGTAGAGGGTGCCCGGCTGCCATGCGGTGGTCGGCAGCGCGCCTTCGAGAGGCGGCGCATCGGCTTGCGCCCAGACATAGCCCGTCTCGTCCTGCAGCCGCAGCGAGACGCGATAGGCGGCATCAGGCCGCTGCCGCGCTTGCCAAAACAGCCGCACGGCGAGCGGCTCGCCAGAGTGAGGAGGCGGCCCAGCAACTTCATAGCCGACAAGGCGCAGGCCGCCAGGATAGTCGCGCTCGACGCGTGTCGCCGGCTGCGTTCCTGGCGGCGGCGCGGTCACATAGCGTGCGAGGCGCACCGTTCCGTACCAGGCGTCGGCGACCTTATACGCATGCTCGTCCAGCCAGCCCTCGACGAAACTCGTCGGGTCCATGCTGGCGTTGCCGTAGAGGACAAGCCAGACCCCCGGGTGCTGCTGCGCCAGCGCCCGCAGCTTCGGCTCCGTGATTGCCGGGTCGAGCGGATCCTCGTACGGCAAGCCGACAAGCGGCAGGGGTCCCTTGTAGTAGTAGGGGAAGTTGTAGATCTGCCACGGCGCATTCAGCACGATGGCATCATCAGGCTGGGCGTTCGCGGTGATTGTCTGCGCGACGCCCCGGTAGTCATCGCGGAAATAGCGCGGGTTGAAGTAGTTGTTGGCGAGAGAGACCCCAGCCGTCGCGCCGAGGATGAGCGCGCCAGCGAGAGCAGGCGGCGCGGTCAGTACAGTTGCCCGCCGCGGCTGGCGCAGCGCGAGCGCGATCCCTGCGGCAAGGAGCAGATAGAGCGCCGGGGTCGCAAAGAGAAGATAGCGCGGCAGAAAGTGCGGATAGCGCAGGTTGATCGCGAACACCCCGATGAGGGGCACGGCGAGGTAGAGCGGCAGCAGCAGCCGATAGCGTCCGCGCGCCATCGCCCCAAGCCCGAGCAGAGCGAGGAGCCCGACTGGCCACAGCGGCCAAGCGAGCTGGTCAGGGTCGGCGGTGACGCCGACAATAGCGGTCGTCCAGTTGAGCTGCAGGAAGCTCGGCAGGTCGTAGGTGACGAAATCCTTGCCTTTATGCTGCGCTTGCTCCGCGAGGCGGCCTGCGGCGACCATGGCCCAAGGAGCAAACGCGCCGAGAATGATGCCGTTCGCCGCGACAAGCCCGCCGAGGCCGCGCCACTCCCGGCGCAGCAGGAGCACCGCTCCTCCGGCAAGAGCGAGCCCGGCCACTGCGAAGCCGGCGTAGTAAAACGTGTACAGTCCGAGTGTTCCCGCGAGCGCGAAAAGCCCCCAGCGCTGCCAAGCGCGCGGCCGGTCGAGCGCCCAGACCAGCGCGTTCGCGGCAAGCAGTCCGAGTGCGGTCGTCCAGATGTGCATGCGGGCTTCCTGCGAGTAGTAGACGTGAAAAGGCGCGATCGTCGCCAGCCCGGCGGCGACTATGCCGGTTGGCTGACCGAGCAACGCGCGCCCGAGGCGAAAGAGGAGTGCAACCGTCAGCACTCCGCCGATGAGCGAGAAATAGCGCACTGCCAGTTCGCTCTCGCCGGCGAGACGGACCCAGAAATGGAGCGCAAAGAAGTAGAGCGGCACATGATTGAGGTCGACGAAGATCTCCCGCGCAAGGTCGGGAAGCGAGGAGCTCGCAAGGTAGAGGCCGTATCCTTCATCGGCCCAGAGGCTTTGCGCGCCGAGCCGGAAGACCCGCAGGGCGAAAGCGAGAAGCAGCAGGACGACGATCACGACCACGTCTCTCAGCCGGCTGCCGGAATTGTGTCACACCGCAGAAGGGAGAACGCGTGAGGCGGCTGCATCTACGACTACGACGCTCCGCGCTGGCGGAAAACGGGCTGCTCCTGGGCTGGCGAGCGCTGCTCGGCGCGCTGGCGGCCGCGGTGCTGGCGCTGCCCGCAGCAGCCCAGCCGCCCGGCCTGACGATGACGCTCATCGCAGAAGGCAGCCAACGGGCTCTTCCCGCCGGTCCTCTCGTCTGGCAAGGGAGCGAACACGTCATCCTGCCGGGCGCCCCGCCTCTCGTTGTCGGCGAGGATGCCGGCTTCACCTGGGTCGTTGAGGGGACGGCGCAGATTGACGTGGCGGGGCAGCCGGCGGTGATAGCGCCCGCCGGGACCGCGATCGCGGCCGCGAGCGGCGCCCGACGGATCGTTCGCGGCCTCGCGCCGACGGGCACCGTGATCTGGATGCTCGGCCTCGGCGGTCCGCGCCCGAGCGCGGTCCAGGTCCCGCCGCGGCTGCTGTTCCAGAGCGCGCCGATGCTGCCGCCGAGCGATGAGGGGGTGGTCTTCCAGATGTGGCAGATCGATCTCGACGGGCCGGGCGAGCTGGCGGGAGGGGCGCGGGCGGGCACAGTGACCCTGGTCGTTCGCGAAGGAAACGTCTTGGTCCGCGTGGCCGACGGCAGCGCCGTCCTCCGTCGCGGGCAGGTCACGGCCGTTGCCGCAGATAGCCGCCCTTGGCTTATCCCGCTCGGCGGTCGGCCGGCGCGTCTCGTCGCGCTCACGCTGCTCGCCGCCGCTGCGACCGCTTCCGAGGTCAGCGCTGCGCCGGCATCCCCGGGGCGGAGCGGCGCGCTTGCACTGCTCTCCGCTCCGGCGCGCGCTCCTCGCCGCCTGCTTGGCGCTCGCGGCGCTGCGCGCGTGAGCAGGGGGAGCGCCGGCGGCAGCAGCGCAGGAGAAGAGCGGCTCCTGGGGCCGCAGGGGGGCCGGGCGGCCTTGCTGCGCGCAACGGCCATCCCGCCCGCTCCGTCGGCGCTGCGTTGCCGATGAGGGGGCCTGCACGCCGGCGCTCCCCTGCGCTTCGCTGCCGCGGGGAGAGGCGCGAGGGGAGGGTGTCCTGAGAGCGGCATGGGAGAACCTAAGCGAGGAGCCGCGGCCAAAGGGCATGGCGGCGTCTCCTTGCGGCGGGGCGCGGTCCGGCGTCGCTGCGCAGAGCCGCACGGCAGAACGATACTCCAGAAAAGCGCCGCTGCGCCTGCGGTGCCGTGTATACTCCCGAGGTCAGTGGACTCTCGGCGCAAGGTATGCCGCAACGCTCTCGAAAGCCGCTAGCGAAACGAGTGCGCCGCCACGCGGTCAGCCTCTCTCCGGAGGTAGCACAGCGCGTTGGGCGGTGGGTTGTGCGGATTGCGATTGCTACCAGCCTCGCCTTTTTCTTCAGCGGGAGCTTGCTCTTCGGCGCGACCTTCATTCAGCGGACTGGGACAATCGCCGTTGCTTGGGCGGACGTTGCGCGCCGGGCGGCCGAACAGACGCAGACAGCCTTCCGGTCGTCGAGCGTTTCCCAGACGGAGGAAGGGCCGGTCTGGGGCGGACGCGAGCGCGTCAACATCTTGCTGATCGGGCTCGACAACCGCGAGAGCGAGGGGGGAGACTGGGCGCGCGCCGACACGAACATGGTTGTGACGATCGACCCGGCCACGCGGACGGCCGGTCTCCTCTCTATTCCGCGGGATGTGTGGGTTGTCTATCCGATCAGCAGCGGCTGGCGCGAAGATCGCATCAATGCCACGTGGGTCCACGCGCGCGCCACGCGCTATCCTGGAGGCGGCCCGGCGCTCGCCAAGCGCGTTGTCTCCTATAACCTCGGCATCCCGATCCATTTTGTCGCCTATGTCGACTTTGCCGGCTTCATCCGAGTGGTGGACATGCTCGGCGGCCTCACAGTCGATGTGGCGCGCCCGCTGAAGGACAATGAATATCCCACCGAGTATTACGGCTATCAGCGCATCTATTTCCCGCCCGGCTTGCAGCACATGAACGGCGCCGAAGCGCTCATCTATGCGCGCTCTCGTCATCAAGACTCCGACATCTACCGCGCAAGCCGCCAGCAGCAGCTGCTCTTGGCGGCGCGCGAAAAGGCGCTCACCCTCGACCTCCTGCCGAAACTGCCATGGCTGCTGTCCGAAATGAAGGACACCGTCCAGACGGATATGAAGCCGACGGAGATCCTCGCTTTGGCGCGGCTGGCCGCGACTATCGAGACGCGCGACCTCGTGATCCGGACGGTGCCGACTTCCAGCTTCACCACCTCGCAAGGGGCAGCGGTCCAGCTGATCGATACCGCCGGGCTGCGGCGCGTGCTGGACGAAGTGTTTCACGCGCCGTCCCGTCCCGCGAACTGACCCCGCCGGAACTCGGCCGACGAGGAAACAGGATGCGACCGATCTATCACGTGGCCGTCAGCGGCGCCCTCGCCTTGGTCCAGTGGCGGCTGACGGGAGACCGCCGTGCGGCGCTCTGGACCTTCCTATCCGGAACGCTGATCGATCTCGATCACCTCCCGGATTACCTTCTCAACGCACGGCGCGAGGAGATCCGCCTGACGTTCGTGCTCCATTCGTGGGAGCTGTGGGGTGCGGTCGCAGTCATCGCTTGGGCGCGCGGCGGCGTCCGCACGGCGCTCGGGGTCGTCGGCTCTCCGGTGCTGCACCTCTGGCTCGATGTCTGGGGGAACCGGGTGCCGGCGCGGTTCTTCCTTTTTTTCTGGCGCGCACAGCGCGGCTTCTCAGTTCGGTCGATCCGCACAAAACCCGTTCGGCGTACCTTTCCCACCGCGGTGCACGCTATCCCAAGCTACATCCTCGCCAACCTCATTGGCCCGCTGCGCCGCCCCCGTGAGTAGCGATCTTTGGGCAAAATATCCGAATACAATACCCTGTACCCGCTGGTTTCTACTCCGGTGTGCTCTATTGTCGCGGCAGATGGCGGTCCTATAGGATAGTTTTGGGCATTTTGTACAAGAATCAGGCCGATCTTTCAGCGGAGATGCGCATAGCACGCGGGCGGCTCTTCGTCAAAACTTCCAGAGAATTCTGGCGGGCCGACGCCCGCGGCGAGGGAGAATACGTCGATGGTTGTGGAAGCGAAAGTCAAGGGACTAGCCACCCCGAAGGATGTCATCGACTTCATCCGCACGAGCGGAGTGAAGTTTGTCGATGTCAAGTTCATCGACCTGCCGGGCACCTGGCAGCACTTCTCGGTGCCGGCGCAGACGGTGGATGAGGACGTCTTCGTCGAGGGGCTCGGGTTTGACGGCTCGTCGATCCGCGGCTTCCAGAAGATCAACGAAAGCGACATGCTGCTCATCCCCGATCCCACGACCGCCTTCATCGACCCCGCCTGCGAAATCCCCACCCTCTCTCTGATCTGCAACATCAAAGACCCGGTCACTGGCGAGACCTACAGCCGCGATGCGCGCTACGTTGCGCAGAAGGCGGAGAAGTATCTCGTTTCAACGGGAATTGCCGATACGAGCTACTGGGGACCTGAGGCGGAATTCTTCATCTTCAACGACATCCGCTTCGGCTCGAATGCCCAAAGCGCCTTCTACTTCATCGACTCCGAGGAAGGCATCTGGAACAGCGGGCGCGATGGCGACAAGCCGAACTTGGGCTATCGGCCGCGCACCAAGGAAGGCTATTTCCCGACGCCGCCGCTCGACCGGCTGCAGGATCTGCGCTCGAAGATCGTCCTAGCGATGATCGAATCCGGCATCGAGGTCGAAGTGCATCACCATGAAGTCGCTACTGCCGGCCAGGCCGAGATCGACATGCGCTTCGACACTCTCGTCAACATGGCCGACAAGGTGTGCAAGTACAAGCACATCGTCAAGAACATCTGCTTCCAGAACGGCTACACCGCGACGTTCATGCCGAAGCCGCTCTTCGGCGACAACGGCTCGGGCATGCACACGCATCAGAGCCTCTGGAAGGACGGCCAGCCGCTGTTCTACGACCCCAACGGCTACGCGCTCTTGTCGGACATCGCGCGCTGGTACATCGGCGGGCTGATCAAGCATGCTGCCTCGATCCTCGCTTTCGCTGCGCCGACGACCAATAGCTATCGCCGGCTTGTCCCGGGCTATGAGGCGCCGGTCAACCTGATCTACTCGCAGCGCAACCGTTCGGCGATCTGCCGCATCCCAACCTACTCCACGAACCCGAAAGCGCGCCGGATCGAGTTCCGCGCTCCCGACCCTTCCTGTAATCCCTATCTCGCCTTCTCGGCGATGCTGATGGCAGGGCTCGACGGCATCCAGAACCGGATCGAGCCGCCGGCGCCGCTCGACAAGAACCTCTACGAGCTTGAGCCGGAAGAGGCGATGAATGTCCAGAGCACGCCGGGGTCCCTCTCCGAAGCGCTCGACGCGCTCGAGAAGGACCATGACTACCTCCTGAAGGGCGGGGTGTTTACGAAGGACCTCATCGAGGCGTACCTCGAGTACAAGCGCGTCCATGAGGTCGAGCCGGTTGCGCTGCGGCCGCATCCCTACGAGTTCCATCTCTACTACGACATCTAGGGGGAATGGCGCGGCGCGTCCCTCGAACGTCGGGCACTCCGTTGGGCGGAAGGGCAAGAGCGCCCTTCCGCCTCGTGCGCTCTCCGACAGGCGAGCAGGCGACTGATGCTGACGATCGACGATCTGATCCACACCACCCTGACGCCCGAGGCGACAGTCGTCGCGGGCGCCGAGCATCTCGGCGTCGATGTCTCTTGGGCGGTGGCGCTTCGCTCACGGCCCCCAGCCTTTGAGGGCTTGAAGGGAGGAGAACTCGCGATCGTCTCGCTCGCCACGATGCACCAACTTGACGACCGGCTGACGCTCGCCCGGCTGATCGAGCAGATCGCCGGCTTTGGCGTCGCTGCCGTTGCGGTCATCGGGACGGTCGACGAGGAGGCGCGGCGCGCCGCCGCGCGGCTTGGCCTGCCGGTCATTCAGCTGCCCGAGACGGTGAGCGCGCGCGATCTCGAAGGACGAGTGACGCGCGCGATTGTCGAACGGCGCGCCGAGCTCCAGCGCATTGGGCATGACCTCTACCACCAGCTCCTCGAGCTCGTTGTCGCTGGCCGGGGCGCCGAAGCGGTTGTCGCGAAGCTCGCCGAACTGACAGGCCGGCCGGCGATCTTGCAAGATGCAGCGCTCAACCTCCTTGCCGTCCGCTTCCCGCCGGGCGCCAACCCCAACGCGGATCTCGCGGCGATCGTTGCCGGACAGCGCGGCGGGGAGGTCGCTCGCCTCCTCGCGCTCGGCGCCAATGCATCCGACCCGCCGACGGTGCGGTTGCCGCTCCCGGTCGAGGGCTTGGCGCGGGTCGTCGCGCCGATCGGGGGCGCCCAAGGGCGCGACGGCTATCTCTCCATCGTCGGCACGCCGGCGGAACTGGGGCCGTTTGAGCGCCTCGCGGTCAGCCGTGCCGCTGCCGCCTGCGCCATTGACTATGCGCGCGAGCGCGCTGCCCGCTCCGACAGCGACCTCCGCCTCGCGGAGCTGCTCGATGAACTGCTGAGCGGCAGCTACCCCAGCGAGGCGGCAATCGTCAGCCGAGCTCACCGGCTCGGGTGCGACCTCACGGCGCCGCACCGCGCGCTCGCCGTGCGCGGGGTCGACGCCGAGGGGCTGCCGACGGTGCGGCCTCTCGAGCGGCTGGTGCGGCGCGAACTCGCGCGCCGAGGGCTATCGGTCGCCCTCCGCCTCGACGCGACGGGCGCGCTGCTCCTCCTCCCGGCGACGCTCTCCCCGGAGGCGGTCCAGCTGTTTGTCGTCCAGCTTCGCGAGGGACTGGTCGGCTTTGGAGGGCATCTTGCTGCCGCGCTCTCCCGGCCCGCGAGTGGGCCGCATGAGATTCGCCAGGCCCTGCAGATCGCCCAGCGAACGCTCGACTACGCCATTCGCGCCCACGGGCCGGATGCATGGTGTGTCGTGAGCGAGCTCGGCGCGGACGAGCTGCTGCTCAGTCTTGGGCCGTCGCCGCTCCTCCGCGCCTTTCGGGATGACTGGCTGGAGCGCTTGGCGGCGTACGACCGCCGGCACAAGACGCAGCTCGTCCAGACCCTTGCGGTCTACTTCGATGCCCACGGAAGCCCCACCGAGGCGGCAGAGCGGCTCCATCTGCACCGCAATACGCTGCTCTACCGGCTCCAGCGGATCCGCGAGATCACGGGCCGCGACCCCGATGACCCCCGGGCGCGGCTGGCGTTTCACCTCGCGCTCCGGATTGACCACGTTCTCGGTCAAGCATAATCAATCGCTTATCGATCGTATACCGGCGATAGCGAAACGATCGCTTTTTCCTCTTGAATCTCTTCTGTCGGCGTGGGATACTGTCCTTGTCCCGAGTGGCGCGGAGCCGATCGAGACCAGTCGAGCAAACCTGAGTTGGGGAGTTCTCCCCAAGTCGTGGATGTTCGCAGGGCTCGAACTGGAAACCGGTCACTCGGGATATTTGTGTTCCGGCCCTTCCCTGCAAGCGCAGCTAGAGCGCTGCGAAGAACTCCCCGACCGCCGCTGCCCAGCCTCGCGGGCGCTCGTACATCGGCCACGATGTTGCTCCCTCGACGATGCGCACTGACGGCCGCAGATGCGCCGCGGCGTTCAGGACGAGGTCGCGATGGGCGAGGAAATGGTCCCCGGAGGTCCAGACAAAGCGAGTGGGCACGCGCAGGGCCGAAAGGTCGGCAAGAAAATCGTACGTTGCCAGCGCGTTATGCCCTTCGGCTGAGCGCGGCCCGGCGCGGTACATGTCGAAATTCATCCGCATGGTCATGACGCGGAACCGCTGCTCGGTCACCTGCGGGCGGGGGGTCCACTGATCGATCGGCGGCATCGCCGGGGAGCCGTCCGGGTGGTACCAGCTTGCGGTAGCGCGCCCCATCCGCTCTTTTCCCGCCTCGTCGAGATAGGGCAGCTTCGAGAGGACGAGGCGTGCGACGCGGTCAGGATGGTCCACGGCATAGCGCAGCGCTGCTGCTGCGTGGGAGGCATGGCCGATCACGCCGAACTGCTCAAGCCCCAGCGCATCGACAAAAGCGCTGAGTGCGTCGGCGTAGCCGGCTACCGAGAGGGGCTGCGGCGCTGGCGGTGTCCCGCCGGTGCCCGGCATGTCGAGGGCGTAGACGCGCATTCCCTGGGCCGCGAGGTGCGGCAGCACACTCACCCACGCGAGTGACGAGAGCGGGACGGCGTGAAGGAGGACAACGGCAGGGGCGCGCTCGTCACCGACCTGCCGATAGCACATCCCGCCGCGGCGGGTGCTGATCAGCCAAGCGGGAATGCCGCCATCGAGACGCTCGTCAAGCGGCTCGCTGTCGTCGCCGGGGATCGCGATGACCTGTTCATCGAGGTCGACCATGGGCGGCTCCTTTCTCCTGCTGCCGGGCATGGTGCTGCGCCGGCCTGGCTACTTCCGGGGGCGCGGTGAAGCGGCGGGAAAGCGGCGCTGGGCGCGGCATCCGCGAACGGCCCGCGCCGGCCCCGCAGCGCCGGCGCGGCGGCTGCCCCGTCATTGGGCGCGGCGCGCTGCCGGCGCAACGAGCGGCCGGTAGAGATGCGGACGCCGGTTCAGGATGGCATCCGTTCGCGGCAGCATCTCCTTCGTGCGGGAAGCTTCGGGGTCAAGCGTCTGGAACAAGATCGCTTCGCGTCCGGGTGGGGCGAGGGTGAGGTAGGAGGGGTTCAGCTTCCCGCGGAACGGCTGGGGGAAGCGCGGGACGGTGGCGATGATGCTCCCCCGCGCCACTGGCGAGTCGGGTCGGGCGGCGGCGATGATGCTGAGATGGTTCTCGGCGGCGCGTTCGGGGAGGGCAAGGTCCGGCTCCCAAGGCACGACCCATGTCGTTGGGTAGAGGATAAGGTCGCTGCCGAGCAGAGCGAGAATGCGCGCCGCTTCGGGAAAGAGCCCGTCGTAGCCGGCAAGCAGCCCGATCCGCCCGGCGGCAGTCTCGAACGCGTGAAAGGCGTCGCCGGCGGTTGCCCATGCGCGGTCCGGCTCGCGCAGGTGCACCTGGCGGTAGGCGCCGACGAGCGCGCCGTTCTCCCAAAGGAAGACGGTGTGGAAGAAGCGGTCTCCCTCGCGCTCGACGAGGCTTGCCGCCACGATGGCGCTGCGCTCGGCGCTGAACCGCTCGAGAGAGTGCCGCACTGCCGCGCTCTCGGCCGCCGCCCGCGCCGGGTCGCGCGCAATCGCCTCCGCCGCAAAGGGGAATACCTCTGGAAAAACGATGAGCGTCGCGCCGTTGTCGGCCGCCTCGTGAGCAAGATCGAGCGCGCGCAGGACGGTGGCCTCGACGTTCGTAACGAGGCCGACTTGGATCGCGGCCGCGCGCAGCGGGGCGACCGGTCGGCGGGAGGGCGCCGCGACAGCGGGGAGCTGCTCGGTCGGCGTGACCAGCAGACGGTAGGCATCTGGCCGCCGGTCGGCGAAGAGGTCGCCGACGCCGGGAATGCGCTTGTCGTCGGCGAGGTCGGGCTGAATGGTCGCGTAGACCAGCTCGACGGTGTCAACGCCGCCCTTAGCGACCGGCGTGCCGGTCGGGTCGACAACTTGGCTCTCGCCGGGAGCATTCCAGAGGTGGCGCTTCATTCCTGTCTGCTCGAGGATGCTGTCGACGACCGCGCTCGGAGGGGCGAGCGGCCCCGACTTGCAGGACGAAGCGACCCAGACATGGTTCTCAGCAGCGCGCACGGGGATGTGAAGCGCGCCTTCATCTCGGGCGTTCGAGCTGAGGGTATTGAGCAGGATCTGGGCGCCGCGCAGGGCGAGATTGCGCGCTGTCTCGGGAATGATCCCATCCATACAGCTGTAGAGGCCGATCCGGCCAAGCTCGGTCTCAAAGACAACCGCCTCGTCGCTGGACGGCTGGATGAACTCGTTCTCGAGGTAGATCAGCACTTGCTTGCGGACTGTCCCGACGATCGCGCCCTGCCGGTCGATCAGGTAGTTCTGGAGGTAGACCGTCGGCTTCGGTCCGCGGGTGGTGGCGTTGAACAGCACCCAAATCCGGTGGCGGCGGGCAGCAGCACGGATCGCGCCGACCCACGCTCCCTCGGGGTCAACGGCGACCTCCCAGCAGTGATCCTGGTCGCGGTATAGGGCGGCGTGGTTGCTGAACTCGGGAAACAGTACGAGGTCGGCACCGTGCGCTGCGGCCTCGGCGATGCGCGCGAGGATCGCGTGGAGGTTCTCGTCCAAATCGTCGGTGACAGGATACTGACTCGTTGCGATCGTGACCGAGCGCGCCATCTGCCCTCCCCCAGCCAAGCCGGCCGAACGGCAAGAATTTGCGCCTACTATACGGCGGCGCGGGGAAAAACAAAAGCCGAGGGGCAGACCTGCTGCCCCTCGGCACCGGGCGCCTCCTCCGAGCGACTGGGGTCGCGTCGCGCCGCCGAGCCCCAACAGTTGCGGGCGGTGCGGGGCTCATCGGCCGGTGGACCCGATTCCGGCCTAGCGGCTCGGCGCACACCCCACCCTCTTGGAGGCACCTCTGTTATAACGAGCGTGCAGTCCGCTTGGTAGCAGTTAGCCGCCAACAAGCAAGCAATTTGGCCGACGGCGCGCCAGAGCCTCGGCATACCGGACAGCACGCTGCGCTTCGCTCACGATGACGCGCACGGCCTCGCTGCCGTCTCCGAGCGAACAGTCGCTGTCGGGTCGGCGCTCCCGCAGGGCGGAGCGGAGGTCGAGCGCGAGTGCCAGCGACTCGCGCAGGTGGGTAGCAACGGGGTCGCCGCCGAGCGCCGCTCCGAGCAGTTGCCGCCACGCTGCGAGGCAGGGCGTTCCCGGAGCGGTGCCCATCGCGGCTTCAAGGGCGAGCAGCGCGATCACCCCGCGCGGCAATCCTGATCGCTCGAGGAGGGCGCACACCCAGGCGTAATCGCGGCCGGCAGCGGACGGCAGATCGCGCAGGACGGCGCGCGCGATGCGTGCTGCGAGATCAAGGGGGGCGGTCATACGGCGTCGTCGAGGAAGGAGGCTTGGCTCGGCGCCACGACGCGCTCCGGCTCGCTGCTGGAGGAGACTGCCGGCAGAGGCGCCTGCCGCGCGCGGAGCTCGGCCTCGAGCTGGTCGGTCAACTCCGGATGCGCCTTCAGATACTCCCGCGCATTCTCCCGCCCT